>CANBTQ010000122.1 GCA_947372425.1 Comamonadaceae bacterium
GGGTTCACAACGATTTACCAGCAGGACGCCGCCACGCGCGCGCGCAACAGCGCAGCCATGCAGCGCATTGGCGCACGCATCGAGCGCGAGGTTGCGGGCGCCTTCATTTCCCGCGACAGCGTGGGCCGCGAGACGGATTTGTCGATAGACCACGCCGAGTTCGCCCGCCTGTCTCCCGAAGCCATTGCGCAGGTCGTGGCCATCATGCAGGCCGAAGGTCTGCACACCACGGTCAGCAGCATCCACACCCATGGCTGCTTTGGCCTGTTCACCAAGTGGGTGGGCGCCATCTGGATCGTGCCCCGCTTGTTCGGCCGACGCCTCGAGGCCGAGATAGACCGCTGGGCCTTTGTTGGCGACTCGGGCAACGACGTGGCCATGTTCGAGCACTTCACCCACAGCGTGGGCGTGGCCAATATCCGCACGGTGGCCGACAGGCTGTTGCACCGGCCGCACTATGTGACGCGCAGTGAGCGCGGCGCCGGCTTTGCCGAGGTGGCTGCAAGCATTCTGGCGGCGCGCCAGGGATGACAAGCACCGCTCTGGGCCAAGCACCGGCCGGCGCCAAACTCGGCCTGGCCGCCATCTTCGGCTCCACCTTTTTTGCGCTGGTGGGCTACTTCATCCTGTCGCCCTTGCTGCTGCTCAAGCTCAAGGGCGCGGACATCAGCAGCACCCTGGCCGGCCTGTTTGTGGCCACCGGCTGGTTGGGCATTTTTGTGATGACGCCGTTTGCCTCCAGCGTGGCCAACCGCATAGGCCGGCGGCAATGCATGTGGCTGGCCTCGGTGCTGCTGATGCTGTGCGCCCTGTTGTTCACGCTGACCCAAGCCTTGCCGCTCTGGTTCGCGCTGAACCTGGTCTCGGGCATCGCCATGTCGCTGCGCTGGGTGTTGTCCGAAGCGCTGATCGCCGAGTTCTGCCCGCCCGATCAGCGCGGGCGCTATGTGGGCATCTTCCAGACCATGGTGAGTGCCACCTTCATCATCGGCCCGGCCTTGCTGGTCTGGCTGGGCACGCAGAGCACGGTCACGCTGTGGGTGGTGAATTGCCTGAACGGGGTCGGCCTGGCCTGGACGTTGCTGATCCCCAAAGTGCCCGCCGCCCACGACACCGGCACCGCGCGCGTCGGGCTGCACGGCCTGCTGTCGGCACTGCTGGCGCACCCCATCATCATGCTGGCCGGTTTTGTCGGCGGCTTCTTTGAGACCGGCGTCACTTCCATCCTGCCCTTGTATGGACTGGCCCTGGGTCTCACCGCTTCGGCCGCCGCCGTCATGGTGTCCATCAGCGGCCTGGGCGGCGTGCTCATCATGATTCCCGCAGGACTCATCGCCGACCGCTTTGTCGACCAGGCCCATGGCCGGCGCACGCTGATGGTCTGGTCCGCCGCGGTCATGCTGGCGGCCACGCTGGCCCTGCCCTTTGTGGCGCAGACGCCCTGGCTGGCCTGGCCGGTGGTGTTTGTCTGGGGCGGTGCCGGGGGCACGCTCTACACCATGGCCATGACCGACATCGGCTCGCGTGAAAAAGGCATCACCCTGGTCAACAGCACGGCCGTGCTGGTGCTGACCTATACGCTGGGCGGGCTGGTGGCATCGGGCATCTCGGGTGCGCTGATTGACTGGTCACCGGCCGTGGCGTTTCCGGCGGTGTTGGTGCTGGTGTCGGCCTTGGGCTTGGCGGCATTGGTTCGCTCGCACCAGCGTTAAAACTTTATTGCCTCAGGCAGCAGCGCTCACTTGGTGTTGGCGCGCGTGGTCGCGCCTCGGGGCGCAGCGACCTGAAAAGCCAGGTGCGCGGCACTCGGATGGTTTACTTTGGATGGGCGTCCCTGTGCCTGCATGCGGCGGTGCGCCTCGTCCCAGCTTGGCAAGGCCAGGGAGTCCTGCTCCCAGTGAACCACCGAGGCTTCGTCACACCAATGCGCCAGGCGTTTCATGGACTGGCGATGGGGCCCTGCCGACACATAGGCCCGCATGGCATCCAGATCCGTCCACAGGGTGCAGGTCCAGAATGCGCGTCGCGCATCCGGCAGCAGTTGCACCGCCTTGTTGCCAGCGGCTGCACGCGCCTGCGTGCTTGCACGAAGCGTGTAGAAGAAAAACGCCGGCAAGTACCAGGGCGAGCGGATGCGCAGGCGGGTAATAGATACCAGGGGCATGGTGATCAGGCCTTTGTCTGGGCTCGCGATGCAAGCGCATGCGCCACGATGGCGTTGGCGTGCCCGTGACCCAAGCCGTGCTCCGACTTCAGCCACGCGACAATCTCCATGTGCTTCATCTCCTTGCGTTCGCCCACCAGCGTGAGCCAATGCGAGATGGGCTGGCCGTATTGCTTTTCAATGGACGGGAAATAGGAAGCGGGCCCTTTCACCTTTTCTTCTGCAGGCATGAATGTCTCCGATAGGTCGATGGATTTGGCAGAACCTTGCGCGCCACTGTGCTGCAGGCGCCAGAGTCCGGGCAGCCACATTCCGGAGGCACCGCGCGGTGAAGCGTCGCACTGGCACTGCGCCTTGTTGCAGGCCAACCATGGCCGGAACAGCACATGGCTCAGCCGGGAATGTCCGGCTCCACCAAGGTGGCCAGTTGCAGCAGCGACTCCTGCCAGCCCAGGTAGCACATCTCCAGCGGAACGGCGTCGGGAATACCGCTCTGGGCAATACTGATCTCGGTGCCGCACAGCACGGTTTTCAGTGACACCGTGACCTCCATCACGCCCGGCAGATTCGGGTCTTCAAACTGGTCGTTGTAGCGCAGGCGTTCGTTGGGCAGCAGCTCCAGATAGGTTCCGCCAAAGGTATGGCCGTTGCCCGTGCCGAAGTTGTGGAAGGCCATGCGGAAGGTGCCGCCTACGCGCGCGTCCATGTGGTGCACGGTGCAGGTAAATCCGTACGGCGGCAGCCACTTGGCCATGGCCGCGGGCTCCAGAAAGGCACGGTAGATTTTTTGCGGTGTGCTGCGCAGCACACGGTGCAGGCGAACGGTGCGATCGGACATGGCGGGACTCCTTTTCTTTGGGCCAACAAAGGCGCTACGGTATCACTTTGCCGCCTGCCGTGGAGCGCCAGGCCCGGACTGCGGCCTTATCCAAGCAGCCGCTTGCCACGGGGTGAACGCACGGTACCGAACGCGGCTGCGTTGAGCGCCACAGCCTGGCGCAACAGCGCCTGAAAGGCAGCCGCGTCCACGGCTTCACCCTCCAGGATATCGATGGCGCGGCGCACATGGCCGTCCAGGCTGGCATTGAAAAGTTGGCTCGGATCGGTCAACGCCGCACCCTTGGCAAAGGTCAGCTTCACCTTGTCCTTGTAGGTTTCGCCTGTGCAGAGAATACCGTTGTGCGACCAAACCGGCGTGCCCCTCCACTTCCACTCCTCGACCACGTCCGGGTCGGCTTCCTGGATGAGTTGGCGCATGCGGGCCAGGGTTTCGCCGCGCCAGTCGCCAAGCTCGGCGATGCGTTGGGAGATCAGCTCCGAGGGGCTTGGCCCTGTGCCCAGGTCCGACTTCTTCATGTTCACCTCCAAAGAGTTCCAGAAAGTTCCAGATCGGTTTCAGCTGCATGACAGCCAGGAATAGGCTGCCGGATTAAAACCGCTTTGCGCGGCATGGCAGGTTCCCACGCGGGACGCCGTCAACGCGGCAGCGTGCACCCGTACCCGGCCACAAACACCGGATTGCTGCATTTGTGCCGCAGCCACTGCTGCGCCAGCAGCGCCCCGGGCCAACAGTGCGCAGCATCTTGAATGCTCCGGCGGGCCTGCTCCAATCAGGCAAAAGCCTGCAGCACATTTACCGCATTGATGCCCACCTCAGCCACCGCGTAGCCGCCCTCAAACACCAGCACCGTGGGCAAACCTGCCTTGTGCAGGCGCTCACCCAGGCGCAGGTAATCCTCGCTTTGCAGGGTGAAGCCGGAGATCGGGTCACCGGCAAAAGTGTCCACACCCAGCGAGACCACCAGAGCCTGGGCACCGAAGCGGGCAATCGCCGCCAGTGCCACTTCCAGCGCATCCGACCAGTGGGCGTAGTCGGTTCCACGCGGCAGCGGCAGGTTGAGGTTGGCACCCGCGCCGGCGCCGGCACCGGTCTCGTCGGCATAGCCCAGGAAAAAGGGGTACTCGGTGCGCGGGTCGCCGTGGATGCTGGCAAAGAACACATCGGGCCGGTCGTAAAAGATGGCCTGTGTGCCATTGCCGTGGTGGTAGTCCACGTCCAACACCGCCACGCGTTCCATGCCGGTATCGCGCAGCTGTTGCGCAGCCAGGGCGGCGTTGTTCAGAAAGCAGTAGCCGCCAAAGAAGTCGGCACCCGCATGGTGGCCGGGCGGGCGGCTGAGCGCAAACGCGGCCTTGTCACCTTGGGCCACTGCCTGTGCCGCGCTGAGTGCGCAATCGGCCCCGGCGCGCGCCGCCACCCAGGTGCCGGCGGTCAGTGGGGAGCCGGCGTCATACGAGAACAGCCCCATGCGCGCGGCAAAGTTGTCGGGCAATACATCGCTGCGAAACGTGCGCGTGGGCCAGACCGAAGGCAATGCATCGCGCGTGGCATTGGCCGGGTCCAGCGCCACCCATTCGCTCCAGGCATTTTCCAGAAACGCCAGATAGCGCGGGCTATGGATGCCGGTGAGCGCGCCGGCCTCAAAGGCCGTAGGTGCGCAGACTTCACCCAGCTGGCGCCGCTGCAGCTCGGCCAGCACATGGTCGGCACGGGCGGGCACTTCGTGGCAGGGCACCAGTGCGCCGCGGAACATTTCGTACTGGCCCTGGTGTTGGGCGTGGAGGTGGTTGAAAAAGGTTTTCATGGTGGTGATTTACTTGTTTACATAGCCTGAGAAGAAGCTGCCTGTATCGCAGATGGGGCAAGCACACTGTTGTTCAAAGTCGGTGGCCAGCGCGAGCAGGTCCTGGTCGCCCGACACCAGCACATCGGCGCGGCCGGCAAGCGCCAGGTGCATGAACGGCGTGTCCATGGGATCACGGCACGCAGGAACGTTGGGAGGCGGCGTGGGTATGCGCACCGTCTCCACAAACGGCACATAGTCGCCCAGCAACTCTTGCTGCGCGTGCGCAGACAAGCGGAATTTGGGACAGGCCAGTACCCGGACCAACTCTTGAATGCTGGCTGTGCTGGCCAGTGGCAGGATCAGTCCCGTTTGCCAGGCGTGCCGCATCTTGCCCGCATTGCCACCGCCAAATACCAAGGCCGACAAGACCACGTTGGTATCCAGCACCACGCGCAAGGGTGCGCTCATGCCTTGGACTTTGCCTTTTTGGCAGCAGGCTTTCTGGCTGGTGCTGGCCGGGCCATGTAATCTGCAACCGGCTCGGCGACCAAGGCAGGCATTTGCGCCGACTCCCGCGCCCAGGCAACGGCGTTGGCAATGTCCCCATCGGCCAGATCCAGCTCCGCGAGTTTGGCGCGCACCGCGTCGCCGCGATGAATACGCACCGGAGTCAGGATGATTTGCCCGGCGCGCACCTCCACATCAACGTATTCCGTAGCACCCACGGCCTGGGTCACGCTTTTGGGCAGCGTCAGCTGGTTTTTGGAGGTGATTTTGGCAAGCATGGCAACCGGACAAAGTAAGGAATCCTTACTTTATCCAACGCCGGAAATATTGTCCAGCACCTTGGCAAGGCACGCCCGCCCGAAACAGTGGCCGCGCCACAAGCCGACGCGCTGCTGGCGCAGTTTATGGCGGTCGAGGTGGACGGTAGCCTGGCCCAACGGGTGCGCCGTGTGGTCGCGCCACTGCCCGCATGGGCGCAGCGCGTGCTGGGGTCGAACCCGGGCGCGTAGCCAGCGCCGCGCCCAATCAGAACAACGCCAGTCACAAAGAAGTGCAGGCCCCTATGGGAAGAGCCACTTTTCAAACGCCGCATTCACCACCTCCGGTTGCTCCAGCGTGGACATGTGGCCGCACTGCTCGGCGATGCACAGTTGCGCGCCGGGTATGGCGGCGGCCATGCGCGCATGCTGCTCGGGCGGGCTCCACAGGTCGTCACGCCCGGTCAGCACCAGCGTCGGGCAGGTGATGGCGGGCAACAGCGGGTCGGCATCGGGCCGGGTCAGCAGCGCCCTGATCTGCGCGGCAAACTGCTCTGCCGTGCTGCGCGCCAGCATGTCCAGCACCGCCTCAAACAAGGGCGTGTCGTGGCGTGCGGGGTGAATCATGGGCTTGGCCCAGTGTGCGGCCATGGCGCGCATGCCCTGCTGGCTGGCGATCTCCAGCAGGATCTTGCGGCCGGCTTTTTCCTTGGCACCGGCAACACCGCCGGCCAGCGGCTGCGTGCCGGTGTCCAGCAGGGCCAGATGGTGCACGCGCTCGGGGGCCAGGCGCAGCACCTCCAGTGCCACGCGACCGCCCATGGAGTGGCCGGCCAGTGCAAAGGTGGCGGTGGGCGCGGTGTCCAACACATGTTGGGCCATGGCGCCTAGGGAGTCCAGCAGGCCGTAGTCGACCACATGGCAATCCATGCGTGCAGACAGGGCCTGAATTTGCGGTGCCCAGACAGCACGGTCGCAGACCAGGCCGGGCAATAGAACAAGAGTGGGTTTCATGTGGGGTGGTTTGGGTTGGAGGGTGGCAAGGTAACGGTGATGACCAGGCCGGGAGAGGCATTGGCAATGCTGAAGCTGCCGCCATGGGCCAGCGCCACCAGCTTGCACAAATACAGCCCCAGGCCAACGCCACCATCATCGCGCCTGCGGGCGGCATCGGGCCGGTAAAAGGCCTGGGCCAGTTGGGGCAACTGTTCGGACGGCACACCGGAGCCGAAATCGCGCACGCTCAGCTCCACGCCGCCCTGGGCGTTCGCACTGAGGCGCAGCAGTGGCGCTTGCAACGCCTCGGCACTGTGGCGCAAGGCGTTGTCCAGCAGGTTGCGCAGCAGCAGGCGCATGCGGGTGGGGTCGAGTTGCAGCACCGGCAGATCGACGGCGATGTCCTGCTGCACCGGCTGGCCCAGGCCGTCTGCCACGTCCTGCGCCAGCAGGCGCAAGTCCACCGCCTCGCAGTGCAGCGCGGCATGGCGGGCCGAGAGGCGTTCGCTCTCCAGCAGATCGGTCACCAGATCGCGCATCAGCGCCAGGTCGCGCAGCAAGGCTTCGCGGCTGGCTTGCACGTCCGCGGTCTCGGGCAGCAACTCGGTGTTCAGACGGGCACGCGTCAGCGGGCTGCGCAGCTCGTGGCTGATGGCCAGCAGCAGGCTGCGCTTGGCATCCAGCATCTGCTGGATATCCGCAGCCATGGTGTTGATGGTGCCGGCAAGTTCGCCCAGTTCGTCCGGCCGCTGCGGATGCAGCACGGCAATCGGCTGTGTGAAATCACCCGCACCAAAGCGCAGGGCGCCGGCGCGTATGTCGTCCAGCGGGCGCAACAGGCGCCGCACGCGGCGATAGGCCAGCGCGGTAAACAGCAGCAGCAGCGACAGGGTGATCCAGCCCACAAAGCGCGGCCGGTCGTGCCAGGCTGCCGCGCTCAGGGCAAATTGGATGCGGTGCCCGTCGGCCGTCTTGCGCTCCAGCAAATGCTCCTCCTGGCTCCAGCGGTTGCTGTCGCGCAAGCGTTGCGGGAAGTCCGGCAGGTCGGGCTGGCTGTGCCAGTTGACCACCGGACCGCTGATGTTCACGCGCAGCGGCAGCCGCTGCACCAGGGCCTGCGCCCGCTCCACGCTGGGCGGGCTGCCAATCTCGGCGGCCAGTTTGTCCACATAGTCCACCACCAGCGGGCGGGCGGCATCGCGCCAGCCGATGCTGAGCGCGTATTGCATGCCACCCACAAACACCGCCGCCATGGCCAGCGCCAGCAAGACAAACAGCGCCACCAGGCGCACGCGCAGCGAATGCGCCAGGGCGTGGCGAACGCGCGGGAGCCAGCTCATGCACCAGCCTTCTCGGGAAACCTGAAGGTGCTCATGGTTGTGCCTTGTGTACTGCCAGCGTGTAGCCGGCATTGCGCAGAGTCTTGATGCAGTCCAGCGGCTCCAGCTTTTTGCGCAGGCGGCTGATGACGATGTCCACGGCGCGGGTCAGCATGTCCACCTCGTGACCGCGCAGGTGGTTGAGGATGTCGTCGCGGTTAAAGACCTTGCCCGGCTCCCTGGCCAGCAGCACCAGCAGATCGAACTCGGTGCTGGTCAGGCCCAGTGTTTCACCTTGACGCTGCACGCTGCGCGTGGGCAGGTCAATCACCAGGCCCTCAAAGCGCAGGGTCTGCTCACCCCATGCTGCCGCCTGGGCCGGCGTTGTCATGCGTCTGCGCAGCAC
>CANBTQ010000123.1 GCA_947372425.1 Comamonadaceae bacterium
CCGCACACAGATTGCAGCCTACGCACGCATCTTCCATCACTTCAAAGTGGCGCTTGCCATCTTTCATGGCGGTGATGGCCTGGTGCGAGGTGTCTTCGCAGGCAATGTGGCAGCGCCCGCACTGTATGCAGGCGTCCTGGTTGATGACGGCCTTGCTAATGTGGTTCAGGTTCAGGTACTGCCAGTTGGTCACCGTGGGCACGGCTTTGCCGACGATTTCTGACACGCTCTTGAAGCCCATTTCGTCCATGTAAGTGGACAGGCCATCGGCCATGTCTTGAACGATCTTGAAGCCATAGACCATGGCGGCGGTGCAGACCTGCACATTGCCGGCGCCCAGCGCAATGAAGTCCACTGCATCGCGCCAGGTGCCAATGCCGCCTATGCCGGAGATGGGGATGCCGGCGGTCTGCGGGTCGCGCGCAATCTCGGCCACCATGTTCAGCGCGATGGGTTTCACCGCCGGGCCGCAGTAGCCGCCATGCGAGCCCTTGCCGCCGGTAGAGGGGCTCATGGTCAGCGTATACGGGTCCACGCCCATGATGGAGTTGATGGTGTTGATCAGCGACACCGCGTCCGCGCCACCGGCCTTGGCGGCGCGCGCCGGCAGGCGCACATCGGTGATGTTGGGCGTGAGCTTCACGATCACAGGCAGCTTCGTATACAGCTTGCACCAGGCCGTCACCATCTGGATGTATTCGGGCACCTGCCCCACGGCCGCGCCCATGCCGCGCTCGCTCATGCCGTGCGGGCAACCGAAGTTGAGCTCGATGGCATCGGCGCCGGTGTCCTCCACGCGTGGCAGGATCGCCTTCCAGCTCGCCTCCACGCAGGGCACCATGATGGACACCACCATGGCGCGGTCCGGCCACAGGCGCTTGACCTCGGCAATCTCGCGCAGATTGATTTCCAGGTCGCGGTCGGTGATCAGCTCGATGTTGTTGAAGCCGTACAGGCGCCGGTCGGGCGTCAGCAGCGCGCCGTAACGCGGGCCGTTGACGTTGACCACCGGCGGCCCGGCTTCGCCCAAGGTCTTCCAGACCACGCCGCCCCAGCCGGCTTCAAAGGCGCGGTTGACGTTGTAGGCCTTGTCGGTGGGTGGGGCCGAGGCCAGCCAGAAGGGGTTGGGGCTGGTCACGCCAGCGAAAGTGGTTTGCAGATTGGCCATGGTGTGGTTCCGAATGGTTTGCGTGAAAGGTGGCGGATCGTGTGAACGCGTTGCGTGGAGCGCGCGACGGCGTCAGCGGCCCGCAGACAGTTGCGCGTGGATAGCCTTGGCAGACAGCTTGCCGTGCTCCACCGCCTCTACCGTCAGGTCCAACCCGCCGGCACGGCAGTCGCCGCCGGCCCAGACGCCATCGATGTTGGTTTTGCCATCGACATCGGTGGCAATGCGCCCGTCCTGTAGCGTGAAACCGGCCTGGTTCAGAACCGGATTGCCCAGGGTTTGACCAATGGCTTTCAGCACCACATCGGCCTCCCAGCTGATCTCGCGGCCGGTGGGCGTCAGCTTGCCATGCACCAGAGACTGTTCTGCAAAGCGCACAGCACTGGCGTGGCCATCCAAGCCGAGGATTTCCACGGGGCTTAGCCACTGGTGCAGCACCACGCCATTGGTCTGGGCCCATTCCTGCTCGGCCTTGGACGCCGACATTTGCTCGGGGCCGCGCCGGTACACCATGTGCACCACCTTGGCACCCAGCAGCTTGCTCTGTACAGCCGCATCCACCGCCGTCATGCCGCCGCCGATGACGATCACGCGCCGGCCCACGGGCAACAGGCTCAGGTCATCGCTCTGGCGCAGGGTGGCAATAAAGTCCACCGCGTCCTGCACGCCCTTTAAATCCTCGCCAGGCAGGCCCAGCGCCGCTGTGCTGGACAGGCCCATGCCCAGAAACACCGCGTCGTATTCCTTCTGCAGTGCATCCAGTTGCGCGGCGCTCTCCAGCTTCCAGTCATTGCGCATCTCGATACCGCCAATGCCCAGCAGCCACCGCACCTCGGCCTGGGCAAAGTCGCCCGGTGTCTTGTAGCTGGCCAGCCCGTATTCATTCAGTCCACCGGACTTGGGGCGGGCGTCCAGCACCACCACGTTGTGGCCCAGTCGCGCCAGCGTATAGGCGCAGCTGAGCCCCGCCGGGCCGGCGCCAACCACGGCGATCTTCTTGCCCGTGGTGGCGGCACGCGTAAACACCTGTGGCTGCTTGCTCTCCATCAGCGCATCGACAGCAAAGCGCTGCAGCCGGCCAATGGATACCGGCCGGTCCTCCTGCGTGTTGCGCACGCAGACGGCCTCGCACAGGTTCTCGGTCGGGCAGACCCGCGCGCACATGCCGCCCAGGGGGTTGCTATCCAGAATGGTGCGCGCCGCACCACGCAGGTTTCCGTCGCCAATGCGTTTGATGAACGAGGGCACATCGATGCTGGTCGGGCAGGCGGTAGCGCAGGGCGCATCAAAACAGTAGAGGCAGCGCTCGGCTTCCAGCAAGGCCTGCGAAGGGGTAAAGCGCGGCGTGGCATCGGCAAAACGCTTGGCGTATTCCTCCGGCGGCAGGCGCTGGGCCTGGATATCCGGCACGTGGGTGGCAGGTGTTGAAGTGGTCACGCGGGCAGCTCCCAAAAAGCGTTGCAACAGGAATTTTCAAAAACTGACCATTTGGTCAAGTAATTGAAATGAATACTAGCAATCACCGTGCCATTTCGTCACTAGGGGTTTGCCCGATACGCTGCGCAAGGGCTGATTCGGAATGCTGTCCAAGACAGGTGCCGGCGGCGCTGTGTATCCGCCCCGGCTGGAACAAAAGTTATTTTTGTGATCATAAAAAACTGTGAAAATCTTAAAAATTAAGCTAAATGCCTATTTGTGATCAAATACACGGCTAGCGCACCGCTGTTTGCCTGCGCGGAAAGCCTCCCATGAGTACCCCCATCGCGCAGCTGCTGGCCGAGCACCACATCCACGAAGTGGAGTGCGTGATCCCCGACATGACCGGCATTGCCCGCGGCAAGATCCTGCCCAAAGACCTGTTCCTCAAGGCCGGCGAAATGCGCCTGCCCAAAAGTGTGCTGCTCAACACGGTCAACGGCCAGCAGCCCGACAACGGCCCTTATGTGGGCGACACCGACCCGGACATGGTCTGCAAGCCCGACATCGCCACCTTCCGCATCGTGCCCTGGGCGGCCGAGCCGGTGGCCGTGGTGATCCACGACTGCCAGGAGTGGGATGGCTCACCCGTGGGCCTGTCGCCGCGCGCCGTGCTGCGCAAAATCATTGCCTTGTACGCCGAGCGTGGCTGGCGTCCGGTGGTGGCGCCCGAGATGGAGTTCTATCTGGTGGCGCGCCAGCAAAACCCGCACGAGCCGCTGCAGCCGCCCATAGGCCGCACCGGCAAGCCCGAGGCCGGGCGCCAGAGCTACTCGATCGACGCGGTGAATGACTTCGACCCCTTCTTCATGGAGCTGTCCAGCTTCTGCGCCGTGCACCGCCTGGGTGTGGAGACCCTGATCCACGAGGCCGGCGCCGGCCAGATGGAAATCAACTTCAGCCACGGCGACCCGCTGGAGCTGGCCGACCGCGTGTTCCTGTTCAAGCGCACGGTGCGCGAGACGGCGCTGCGCCACGGCATCTTTGCCACCTTCATGGCCAAGCCCATGGAGATGGAGCCGGGCAGCGCCATGCACATCCACCAGAGCATTCTGGATGCCGATGGCAACAACCTGTTCAGCCTGCCCAACGGTGAGGCCAGCCCGGCCTTCTTCCACTGCATCGCCGGGCTGCAGGCCTACCTGCCGCAGGTGATGCCCATGCTGGCACCCTACGTCAACTCCTACCGCCGCCTCTCGCCCCATATGTCGGCGCCCACCAATGTGCGCTGGGGCTATGACAACCGCACCTGTGGCATCCGCGTGCCGCAGTCGGAGCCGGTGGCGCGCCGGGTGGAAAACCGCGTGCCCGGCGTGGACGTGAACCCCTACCTGGCCATCGCCGCCACCCTGGCCTGTGGTTACCTGGGCCTGTGCGAGCAGCGCCAGCCCTCGGAGCCGCTGGCCAGCAACGCCTGGAACATGGCCGATGAGTTGCCGCGCCATCTGGAGGACGCCATCGCCCTGCTGCGCGCCTGCAGCCCGGTGCGCGAGCTGCTGGGCAGCAACTTTGTCGATGCTTTCTGCGCCGTCAAGCAGCTGGAGTTCGGCACCTACAACCGCGTCATCAGTTCCTGGGAACGCGAACATTTGCTGCTGCTGGTTTAAAGGTTTCTCATGCCCCACAACACCCCTCCCGAAATCCGCCACGGCATCCACTGGGGCCGTGCCCAGGCCCTGCTGCAGCAGGAAGTGGCCGCCTTCACGGCGCGCAACCCGCGCTCCCAGGCCCTGTCCCAACGGGCCCAGGCCCACCTGATGTTTGGCGTGCCCTTGCACTGGATGACCGACTGGGGCACACCCTTTGCACTGCAGGTGGCACACGCCCAGGGCACACGCCTGGTGGATGCCGACGGCCACACCCTGCTGGACTTCTGCCTGGGCGACACCGGTGCCATGTTCGGCCACTCGCCGCCGGTGGTGGCGCAGGCCCTGGCGCGCCAGGCCTCGCGCGGCCTGACCACCATGCTGGCGGGTGAAGACGCGGCCGTGGTGGGCGAGCTGCTTTGCGCCCGTTTTGGCCTCTCGCACTGGCAATTTGCCATGACCGCCACCGACGCCAACCGCTACGTGCTGCGCTGGCTGCGTGCCGCCAGCGGGCGCAAGAAGCTGCTGGTGTTCAACGGCTGCTACCACGGCACGATTGAAGACGTGTTCGTCGATCTGGTGGATGGCGTGCCCACCCAGCGCGACAGCCTGCTGGGCCAGGTGCACGACCTCACTGCCCACACCGTGGTGGTGGAGTTCAACGACCTGGCCGCGCTGGAGGCCGCACTGGCCAGCGGCGATGTGGCCTGCGTGCTGGCCGAACCGGCCTTGACCAACATCGGTATGGTGCTGCCCGAGCCCGGCTTCTGGCAGGCGGTGCAAACGCTCACCCGCCGCTACGGCACGGCCCTGGTGCTGGATGAAACCCACACCATCAGCTGCGGCCCCGGCGGTTTTAGTGGTGCCCACGGTCTGCAGCCCGACGCCATCGTGCTGGGCAAACCGGTGGGCGGCGGCCTGCCCTGCGCTGCCTACGGCTTCAGCGCCGACTGGGCCGCGCGCGTGGTGCAGGCCAAGCGTGACGCGCCGCCCGGCCACTCCGGCGTGGGCACCACGCTGTGCGGCAACATGCTGGCCATGGCGGCCATGCGCGCCACCCTCGAATCGCTGATGACGCCCGAAGTGTTCGCCCCCATGCTGGCCACCGCCACCCTGCTGGCCGAAGGCCTGCGCAGCAGCATTGCGCGCCACGGCCTGCCCTGGTGCGTGACACAGCTGGGCGCGCGCACCGAGTTCCAGTTCCGCGTCACCCCGCCGCGCAACGGCAGCGAAGCCGGTGCCGCACTCGACAGCGAGCTGGAGCACCTGATCCACCTGGCCCTGCTCAACCGCGGCGTGATGATCACGCCCTTTCACAACATGATGCTGATCTGCCCCGACACCACGCCCGCCGATGTGCACACCCTGCTGGCCGCTTTTGACGCCGTGCTGGGCCCCATCAGCGCCACCGCTGCAGCATGAGCAAGCCCAAGCCCGCCGACACGCGCGTGCCCAGCACCACCCAGCAGGACGCCTGCTACCAGACCCTGCGCCAGTGGGTCACGGTGGGGCGCTTTCTGCCCGGTGAGCGCCTCAAGATCCGCGCCATGGCCGAAGAGCTGGGCATGGGCCTGATGCCGGTGCGCGCCACCCTGCAGCGCCTGGCCGCCGAAGGTGCGCTGGTGAATATTCCCAATGCCGGCGTGGCCGTGCCTTTTTTGTCGCGTGCCGAGTTTGACGACGTGCTGGACATGCGCCTGCTGCTCGAAGGCGAGGCTGCCGAGCGCGGTGCCCTGCGCATTGCCGCGCCGGAAGTGGCAGCCCTGACGCTGCTGTCCGCGCAGATGGAGGCCGCGCTGAAAGCCGCCGACGCCAAGGCCTATCTGGCCGCCAATGAAGACTTCCACCTCATCCTGTACCGCGCCGCTGGCTCACCCACCCTGCTGGCCCTGATCGAGACCGTCTGGCTCAAGGTGGGCCCGCTCTCCAACCAGCTGTTCGAGCATGCCGATGCCCTGCACGTGCTCAACGATGCCCACGACGATGTGCTGCAGGCCCTGGAACGCCGCGACAGCGCGGCCGTGCGCCGCGGCATCGAGCGCGACCTGTTTGTGGCCGGCCAGTTTTTGCGCCAGGCCTGCCGCGGCCGCTAGCACGGCAACGCCGTGCTTTTCCCTGTGGCCGATTCGGCTTCCAGTCTCAGGTACTGGTGCTCGCCTGCGCCAGCCACTGCGCAAACACGCCCAGCGCCCCCGTGGCGGTCTCGGTGCCTTGCGGGCGCACCAGGTAGTAGCCGCGCTGGCTGGCCAGCGCCAGCGGGTGCGCAATCACCAGCTCGCCGCGTGCCAGCTCCGGCTCAATCAGCAGGCGCGGCACCAGGGCCAGGCCCAGGCCGTGGGCGGCAGCGGCCACCGTCATGGAGAACTGTTCGTAGCGCGGCCCGGCCAGCGCGCGTGGCGCCGCCACCTGCGCTTGCGCAAACCACTGGCTCCAGGCCTCGGGCCGGGTGCTTTGCTGCAACAGTGGCAGGGTGGCCAGCGTCTCGGCCTTGAGCGTCTTGCGCTTGCCCAGCAGGCGTGGGTGGCAGACCACCACCACCTCCTCGTCCAGCAAATGCAGGCTGTGCGTGCCGGCCCAGCGCTGCAACTGCTCGGGTGTTCCGGCATAGATGGCGGCGTCCAGCGCGGTATCGGCAAACAGAAAGGGTCGGGTGCGGGTGTCTATGTGCACGGTAATGCCCGGGTGCAAGCGGGCAAAGTCGCCCAGGCGCGGGATCAGCCACTGCGCCGCAAAGGTGGGCACGCTGGCCAGGTGCACATCGCCGCCAGGCGCGCTGGCGCCCATGATGTCCAGCGTGTCCTGCTCCATGGCGCCCAGGCGCTGTGCCACGCGGGCTGCGTAGTCGGCGCCCACGGGCGTGAGCTCCATGCCGTGGCGGGTGCGTTTGAAAAGGGGTTTGCCCAGGTATTCCTCCAGCGCAAGAATCTGGCGCGAGACCGCACTTTGCGTCAGCGACAGTTCCACTGCCGCGCGCGTCAGGCTGCGGTGGCGGGCGGCGGCATCAAAGCACAGCAGCGTAGTGGAAGACGGGATCTTGCGGCGCATGGGGTTCTCCGGGGTGGCGGGTGCGGACAGGCGCCACCCCGCCGGGTACGCCTTTATACCCCCAGCTATGCGTTGGCTGCATACCTGGATGCAAAAGCATTGATTGCCCCGCACCCTGTGCGGCCCTACCATTGGCCGGTTCAAGCCCGATTGCGGCTTGCCTGCTCAACCTGTTTCGAAAGACTCCCCCATGGCCCACGCAAGCTTCAATTGGCAAGACCCCTTCCTGCTGGACGCCCAGCTCAGCGACGACGAGCGCATGGTGCGCGATGCCGCCGCCGCCTACTGCCAGGACAAGCTCCAGCCCCGCGTGACCCAGGCCTTTCGCGATGGCAGCACCGACGTGGCCATCTTCCGCGAGATGGGCGAGTTGGGTCTGCTGGGCCCGACGATCCCCGAGCAGTACGGCGGCCCGGCGCTGAACTATGTGGCCTACGGCCTGATCGCCCGCGAAGTGGAGCGCGTGGACAGCGGCTACCGCTCGATGATGAGCGTGCAAAGCTCGCTGGTGATGGTGCCCATCTATGAATTTGGCACCGAGGCGCAGCGCCAGAAATACCTGCCCAAGCTGGCCACCGGTGAATGGATTGGCTGCTTCGGCCTGACCGAACCCGACCACGGCTCCGACCCCGGCTCCATGGGCACGCGCGCGCACAAGGTGGCAGGGGGCTACAAGCTCTCCGGCTCCAAGATGTGGATCTCCAACAGCCCGATTGCCGACGTGTTTGTGGTCTGGGCCAAGGACGATGAAGGGGCTATCCGCGGCTTCATTTTGGAAAAAGGCTTCAAGGGTTTGAGCGCCCCGGCCATCCACGGCAAAGTGGGCCTGCGTGCCAGCATCACCGGCGAGATCGTGATGGACGGCGTGTTCTGTCCGGAAGAAAGCGCCTTCCCCGAGGTGCGTGGCCTCAAGGGCCCGTTCACCTGTTTGAACAGCGCCCGCTACGGCATTGCCTGGGGCGCCTTGGGTGCGGCCGAAGAC
>CANBTQ010000124.1 GCA_947372425.1 Comamonadaceae bacterium
GGCATCGCGCCCGCCACCGGTAAACAGACCGGGTTTGAGCGTTAGCAGGGACAGGGTATGGTCCGCCACCACGTGCACGTCCGCCAGAGCGCCGGTGTCGGCATCGAGGCCACTGGGAATGTCCACGGCAATGGTGGGCACCTTTGCCGCGTTCATTTGCTGCACCCACTCGGCGTAGGTGCCGCTCAACGGACGCAGCGTGCCGATGCCGAACAGGGCATCCACGCACGCGTCATAGTGGGCTGGTCCGCGGTCGGCAAAACGCACGCCGGCAAGTCGGGCTGCCTGCCAGGCCTGCCGTGCACCGGAGGGGCCGGGTGCCGGCTCATGCAGCAGGCTTGCCGTGACCTGCTTGCCCCAGCCTTGCAGGTGCGCTGCGGCCTCAAGCCCGTCACCACCATTGTTTCCGGGACCGCAGGCAACCCAGAATGTTCTGGCGTGCGGCGCCACGGCCAGCGCCAGCCGGGCCAGTGCCAGCCCGGCCTGCTGCATGAGCGACGGGCCGTAAGCAGCAGCGCCGGAGGCCTCCAGATTGCGCGTTTGCGCCACGCTGTGCAGCGGCCAAGCCTGCGCGCCGGACGGCCCGGCGGCACCGGCAATGCGCTCAGAATTCGTGGACATCACCTTCGCGGGCCAGGCGAATATCCAGACCGGCGGTGTGCTCTGCGTTGTCACGCAAGGCGGCCGCAAACACCGTTTCGAGCGCGTCATCGCTGCGGGTGGGCTCGTGGTGGGTGCAAAACAGCACCTTGGCGCCTGCCGCCTTGGCGGTTGCCATGCTGGAGCTGAAGGTGCCGTGTCCCCAGCCTTTCTTGCTGGCGTATTCGGCGTCCGTGTAGGAGCTGTCGGCGATGAAGACGTCAACGCCGCGGATCGCGTCTTGGATGGCGCGGTTTTTTTCGTCCACAAAGACCTGGTATTCGTCGTGTCCGTCTTCGCCGGGTTCGTAGATGTTGTAGGGCGGTTCATGGTCGCCGGTGAAGAAGACCGACTTGCCATCGCACTCGATGCGGTAGCCAAAATCAATCACCGGATGGTTGAGCAGGCAGGGTGTGACCGTGGCCGAGCCGACCTGTACCGATTCGTTGGGCATGAGCGTGACGTATTCGATGCGCGCCTTCATTTCGACTTCGCGCACCGGGAAGAAGCTGTATTGCAGTTGCACCGACATCACCTGCTCGATGCCCTTGCCGGACACCGGGTCAAAACCACCATGCAGCCGCAAGGTGTTGCCGGGGATGAAGTTGGGGATGAACATCGGCAAGCCCTGGATGTGATCCCAATGCGAATGCGTGATCAGCACATTGGCGGTAACCGGCAATTCGGCCAACAGCGCCTGTGACAGCGGGAAAATGCCGGTGCCGGCATCCAGGATGATGAGTTCGTTGTTGTCCGTGCGAATTTCGATGCAGGTCGTGTTGCCACCGTAGCGCACGGTCTTGGGGCCGGGACAGGCGATGGATCCACGTACACCCCAGAATTTGACCTTCATCGTAATAGCCTCACAGTTTGGCGAAGATTTTCGCCTCTTCAAACAATGCATTCAAGTCACCCATGGAGGCGATGACCTGATCCAGCGTGCCGCCCAGGCGCTTTTGCACCGTGGCCGGAAATTCGTCGAACCGGGGGTTGCCGGCAAAGCCAAACTGCAACTTCTTGGCAATCTGGTTGGCGCCGAATACACAGGCGATCATGTCGGTGTCTTTGAGCTGCTCCAAATTCTGGTGGCCAATGGTTTCTATCAGTGCCGGGGCAAAGCGCCACTTTTCCACCAGCATGGCACCGACCACGAAATGGTCTGCGCCAATGTGCTTTTGCAGGCTGAGGTGCAGCGAGCTGGCGCTCTCCTGGCTCTCCTGCAACGCCGCCTTGAATTCCGCCGGCATGAATTGCGCAAACACCACCTTGCCGAAGTCGTGCAACAAGCCGCCAATAAAGCAATCCATGGGGTCGGCATCGTCCACCTTGTGCGCCAGTTGCTTGGCAATGCCGGCGGTGGCCAGCGAGTGCAACAGGTACTGCTGCACGTCGAAGCCCGAGGCATTGTCTTTGGGCAGCATGCCGATGGCCGCAATGCTCAGTGCCAGGTTCTTGATGGTATTGAAGCCCAGGTACACCACGGCGTGCCCGATGGATGTGATTTGTTTGGGCAGGCTGTAGTAGGCCGAGTTCACAACCTTGAGTATTTTCACCGTCACCACCGGATCCTTGTCAATCACATCGACCAGATCTTTGGGCGTGCTATTGACATCGCGTGTGAGTTCCAGAATGCGTTGCACGCTTTTCGGGAAGGCCGGCATGCCATCAACCGCGGCTGCCAGGCGTTGAGAGAGTTCAGGGCTCATGAATAGACTTGGTTTGTTGCACTGATTGTGTCAGGTGCCAGACCCTGCGCGAAGCAGTTTTCAGAAATTGAAGCGACCCGGTTGCAGATTGCGTGTGTCCAGCGCCGCAGGCTGTCCCTTGATCTGGTCTGCCAGCAAGCGGGCAGCCCCGCAGGCCTGGCTCCAGCCGTTGTGTCCATGTGCCAGATTCAGCCAAATGCCGGGTATGGCAGAGGGGCCCAGCAAGGGTAGGGCGTCCGGTGAGAAAACACTGGCGCCGCGCCAGATTTGCGGGCCGCGTCCAAAGTCCACCGCGCCGGGGAAATGGCTTTGCAGCGCCTGGTACAGCCGCTTCACGGTGTGCGCGTGGTTGGGCAGCTTGGCCCCGCCCAATTCTGCACCGCCGCACACCCGGACCCGGTTGCCTATGCGGTGGATGGACATGCGGTGGTGGCTGTCGATCACGGCACTGCGCGGTGCATTCAGCGGCTCACGGATCTGCGCACTGAGGGAGTAGCTCCAAAGCCGGGTCAGAGGCAGGTGCTTCAGTGCATTGCCTAGCCCCGACACAGCGCCCGTGCCCGCGCAAACAACCACCTGGTCAAAATCGTGCGCGCCCAGTGCCGCGGTACCGACCTGGATGGCCGAGCCGGGGGTGAGTGCATGTACCGGTGTCGAAAAGTGAAAGATCACGCCCAGTGCAAGCGCCTGGTCCTTGAGTGCATGGGCAAACTGGCGGCAATTGCCCACGGCATCGTTCGGAAAATGGACGGCACTGTGCAGCGGCAGATCTGCGCCCAGTGCCGGCTCTATTTTTCGGGCCTCGTCGGGTGACAGGGTGCGTGCTGCGGCACCGTGCAGATTAAGTACGCTGATCTTTTGCTGGCAGACCTGCAGTGCCTGTTCAGACCGCAAGAGCAGCAACTGTCCCTGCGACTGTTCGTACACCAGCGACTCCTGTGTGCTGATGCTTTGCTGCCGCTCCAGGCTGTAACGCGCCAATTGCTGGGCGCAGACCAATGCCTCTGTCCAGGCGGCAGAGGGTGTCTTCCAGCGCAGCAGCCAGCGCAAATCACCCGCGCTGCTTCCGGCGCGCACCGTTACGCCGGAATCGCTGAACAGACCACGCAAGCGCGATGACGCGGGCGGGGCCGGAAAAGCCATGGGCTGAGACAGGCTGGCGGACTGATTGCCGCCACAGGCAAAACTGGCTTCTTCCGCCACTGCCGCATTGCGCTCGAATACCGTCACGCTGTGACCGTCGCGTGCCAATTCGTAGGCCGTGGATATGCCGACGATTCCGGCGCCAATAACCGCTATTTTCATGAAAGCCCTAAATTTGCCAGAGACCCGTCAGGACTTGCGCTGGCGCAGGGCCAGTACAGGCCGTGCTTCCATGCTAAAATCGAATGGTTGTGCAGGTGGTGCGTTTGATGCCACACACGACGAACTCGCAAACCGGTTCTGACAAGGTGTTGTGTTTCGAAGAATTCTATTCTTCCCAAAGCGCAATTGACGGACCGGATTTAAGACCTAACCTTTGGAGAAAACCATGGCAGTAACTATGCGCGAAATGTTGGAAGCCGGCGTCCACTTTGGACACCAGACCCGCTTCTGGAACCCCAAGATGGCACCGTTCATCTTCGGACATCGCAACAAAATTCACATCATCAACCTGGAAAAGTCGCTCCCGATGTTCCAGGAAGCCGCCAAGTTTGTGCGCCAACTGACCGCCAAGCGCGGCACCATCCTGATGGTCGGCACCAAGCGTCAAGCGCGCGAAATTGTGTCCGCTGAAGCGCAGCGCGCTGGCGTGCACTATGTGGACCAGCGTTGGTTGGGCGGTATGCTGACCAACTTCAAGACGGTCAAGACCTCCATCAAGCGCCTCAAGGACATGAAGGTTCAGCAAGAAGCTGGCCTGGATGCCATGAGCAAGAAAGAACAGCTGATGTTCGCCCGCGAACTCGAGAAGCTGGAAAAAGACATTGGCGGCATTCAGGACATGGTCACCTTGCCGGACGCGATTTTCGTGATCGACGTGGGTTACCACAAGATTGCCATTGCCGAAGCCAAAAAGCTGGGCATTCCCCTGATCGGTGTGGTCGATTCCAACCACTCGCCCGAAGGCATCGACTACGTGATCCCCGGTAACGATGACTCCTCCAAGGCGGTGACCCTGTACGCCCGTGGCATCGCCGACGCGGTGATCGAAGGCCGCGCCAGCGCCAGTGACGACGTCGTCAAGGCCGTGGCTGCTGCCGAAGGTGAAGACGAGTTTGTCGAGGTCAGCGAAGCTGCTTAAGCTTTGGCCTGCCTCAAAAAGGGGGCTTTGTTGCCCCTTTTTTTTAGCTGATATTGAATATTGAACTGAATACGGAGATTTGAAGATGGCTACGATTACCGCAAGCATGGTTGCTGAACTGCGTGGAAAAACCGACGCACCGATGATGGAATGCAAGAAGGCTTTGACTGAAGCCGAAGGCAATATGGAAAAGGCCGAAGAGCTGCTGCGCGTCAAGCTCGGTAGCAAGGCCGGCAAGGCTGCTGCACGCATCACCGCCGAAGGCGTGGTGGTGAACAGCGTCGAAGGCAATGTGGGCGCTCTGCTCGAAGTCAACTGCGAAACCGACTTCGTCACCAAGAACGACAGCTTCCTGGGCCTGGCCAATGCGGCCGCTGCCCTGATCGTCAAGCACAACCCCGCTGATGTAGCGGCCCTGGGCGAGCTGGCTTATACCCAGGACGGTTTCGGCCCCACCCTGGAAGATGTGCGCAAGGGCCTGATTGGCAAGATCGGCGAGAACATGACTTTCCGTCGCTTCAAGCGCTTTGCATCCGATGCCAAGCTGGCTACCTATTTGCACGGCACACGCATTGGCGTGGTGGTCGAGTTTGAAGGTGACGATGTGGCTGCCAAGGACGTTGCCATGCACGTGGCCGCCATGAAGCCGGTGTCTCTGTCCAGCGCCGAAGTGCCCGCTGAGTTGGTCGAGCGCGAGCGCTCGGTCGCTGCTGCCAAGGCTGCCGAAGACGCTGCTGTGGCAACTGCTGCAGGCAAGCCGGTGCAATCCGCCGAAATCGTTGCCAAGCGCATCGAAGGCGGCGTGCAGAAGTACCTGAAGGAAGTCTCCTTGTTCAATCAAGCGTTCGTCAAGAACGACAAGCAGACCGTGGAGCAAATGCTCAAGGCCGTCAACACCACCGTCAAGGGCTTTACCCTGTACGTGGTCGGCGAAGGCATCGAGAAGAAGGTGGACGACTTTGCTGCTGAAGTGGCGGCTCAAGTCGCTGCAGCCCAGCAAGCTGCTTGATCTTCCCATTAGCCCACCCACCTCAAGAACCCGTTAGGACCTCACCCATGCAGAAAGCTAAACCCGCCTTCAAGCGAATCTTGTTGAAGTTGTCAGGCGAGGCGCTCATGGGTGATGACCAGTTCGGTATCAACCACGGCACGATTGTCCGCATGGTGGACGAAGTGGCCGAGGTGACGCGTCTGGGTGTTGAGGTGGCTGTGGTCATTGGCGGAGGCAACATCTTTCGCGGCGTGGCCGGCGGCTCGGTCGGTATGGATCGCGCCACGGCAGACTACATGGGCATGCTGGCCACCGTGATGAACGCCCTGGCGCTGGGCGACACCATGAACAAGGCCGGTTTGACTGCGCGCGTGATGTCGGCAATCGGCATTGAGCAGGTGGTGGAGCCCTATGTGCGCCCCAAGGCCCTGCAATACCTTGAAGAAGGTAAGGTTGTGATCTTTGCGGCAGGCACCGGCAATCCGTTTTTCACGACGGACACTGCCGCGGCCCTGCGTGGCGCCGAAGTTGGCGCGCAAATTGTGCTCAAGGCCACCAAGGTGGACGGCGTCTACAGTGCCGATCCCAAAAAGGATCCGCATGCCGTGCGCTATGCCAGCCTCACGTTTGATGAAGCCATGTCGAAAAATCTGGGAATCATGGACGCGACTGCCTTTGCGTTGTGCCGCGATCAGAAGCTGCCGATCAAAGTTTTTTCCATCTTCAAGCATGGCGCCCTGAAACGCGTGGTCATGGGTGAAGATGAAGGTACGCTGGTTCACGTTTAAACGAATCCCTATTTTTACGGGTCATCGGTTGACTGGAGGATAAGAAGATGTCGGTTGCAGAAATCAAAAAAACACTGGAAGACAAGATGGATCATTCCATCGATGCCTTCAAGCACAACCTCACCAAGGTGCGCACAGGTCGCGCCAATCCGGCATTGCTGGACACTGTCCATGTGGACTATTACGGATCCATGCTGCCACTGAGCCAGGTCGCGAATTTGTCGTTGATCGACTCGCGCACCATCGGCATCCAGCCCTGGGAAAAAGGCATGGGCGCCAAAATTGAAAAGGCCATTCGCGAAAGCGATCTGGGCCTGAACCCGGCCAGCATGGGCGACCTGATCCGCGTTCCCATGCCCGCCATGACCGAAGAGCGTCGCAAAGAGCTGACCAAGGTGGTGCGCAACGAAGGCGAGGGCGCCAAAGTGGCCATTCGCAACATCCGCCGCGACGCCAACGATGCCGTCAAAAAACTGGTGAAAGACAAACTGGCGTCTGAAGACGACCAGAAGCGCTCGGAAGCCGATATCCAGAAGATTACCGACAAGCATATTGTCGAAGTAGACCGTCTGGTCGCGTCCAAAGAGCAGGACATCATGGCCGTTTAGGCCCTGGGCCGGCTTGAATCACCCCGCCATGGCCGTTGCATCGGAGTCCGTACCCCGGCACATCGCTATCGTTATGGACGGCAATGGCCGTTGGGCTTCCAAAAGGTTTTTGCCCCGCATTGCCGGGCACAAGCAGGGCGTGGATGTACTCAAGCGCACGGTTCGCACCTGTGTGTTGCGCGGCGTGCAGGTGCTGACCGTGTTTGCCTTTTCCTCCGAGAACTGGAAGCGTCCGGCCGACGAAGTGGCCGGCCTGATGGAGATTCTGGTGGTGGCGCTGTCCCGTGAGCTGAACCAGCTCAAGCAGGACGGCGTGCACCTGCAGTTCATCGGTTCACGCGAAGGCCTCTCGGACCGCGTGCAACAAAGCCTGCTCAACGCGGAGCGCGAGACAGCCGAAAACCGCACCCTCACGTTGAACGTCTGCTTCAACTACGGCGGACGCTGGGACCTGGTGCATGCGGCCCGCACGCTGGCGGCTGCCGGTGCAGAAATCACAGAGGCCAGTCTGTCGGCTGAGTTATCCACGGCGAGCACCGGAGACCCCGATCTGGTTGTGCGCACCGGTGGCGAAATGCGCCTGAGCAACTTTCTGCTCTGGCAGGCGGCTTATAGCGAACTCTATTTTTGCGACGTGCTCTGGCCGGATTTCGACGAGGGTGCACTGGACCGCGCCATACAAGCCTATGCCGGGCGCGAACGGCGCTTTGGCATGACCTCCGAACAGTTGCCCGGTGCCGGCAACACGGCAACCTGAGCAGCAGAAACCTATGTTGAAGCAACGAATCATTACGGCACTGGTGCTTCTGGCCATATTGCTTCCTGCCACGTTTTATCCCGTGGCCACCCCTTTCGGGCTGGTGACACTGGTGCTGCTGGCTTGTGGCGCCTGGGAATGGGCCCGGCTGAATGGCTTCGGATCGACTGCCGCCTTGCTGTGCGGCCTGGCCTGTGCGTTGATGTGTGCGGGGGCCTGGTATCTGGGCATGCCGTATGCCGATCTGGGTTTGCTGTGGCTGCTGACTGGAGGCTTCTGGGTTCTGGCGGGGGCCTGGGCCTTGCGCTCCGGTACGGCTGCCTGGCAGGCTTTGCCGCGATTCGCGCGGCTGGCCGGTGGACTGTTGCTGTTGTGGGCGGCCTGGCTGGCCGTGATGCAGGCCCGTCTGATAGGTGTGAATTTCCTGCTCTCGGTTCTGGTGCTGGTCTGGGCCGCTGACATTGGTGCTTATTTT
>CANBTQ010000125.1 GCA_947372425.1 Comamonadaceae bacterium
GTGCCCGGAGCCAGCGAAGGCTCCAGTTCAAATCCGTGGCTCACAGGGTTTGCTCGGCCAGGGCCAGCAGCTTGGCGCTGCCTTCATTCTTGGCGGCGTAGTCTTTCCACGCCGTCTGGCGCGCAATCGCCTGCCACTTCTTGATGGAAGCGGCCGACAGATCGACCACCTTGGCACCGGCCTTTTCGTAGACCTTGGCGACCTCCACGTCATCCTTCTTGGCGGCTTCCATGGCGAACTTCTCCATGTCGGCGCCGACGGCCAGGATGGCGTCGCGCTGGTCTTTGGGCAGGGCGTCAAAAATCTGCTTGGACATCATCAGCGGCTCGAACATGAACCAGTAGGCGCCGGTGCGGCCGGTCGTCAAGGCCTTGGCCACCTCTTCCAGCCGGAAGGAGATAAACGAGGTGGAAGACGTCATGGCCGCGTCCATGGCGCCGGTCTGCATGGCGGCATAGATTTCGTTGGAGGGCAGGCTGACCACGGAGGCGCCGGCTTCCTTCAAAATCATGTCCACCTCGCGCGAGCCGCCACGGATCTTCATGCCCTTGGCATCTTCCGGATCGATGATGGGCTTGCCGCGCGAAGCCACGCCACCGGCCTGCCAGATCCAGCTGATCAGTTGAATACCCTTGGCCTGCAGCACGCGGTCCAGCTCGGCGCCCACCGGCTTGCTCTTCCAGCCATAGGCCTGCTCATAGGACACCACCAGGCCGGGCATCAGGCCGATGTTCACTTCCGGAATTTCGCCGCCGGCGTAGGACAGGGGGATCAGCGCCATGTCCAGCGCGCCCTTGCGCATGGACGAGAACTGGGCATTGGTCTTCATCAGCGAAGAGCCGGGGTAGATCTCGAACTTCAGCGCGCCCTTGGTGCGCTTTTCCACATCGGCGGCGAACTGGCGCACCAGGCGGTCGCGGAAGTCGCCGTCTTTGAGCGTGCCGCCAGGGAACTGGTGCGAAATCTTCAGCGTGGCGCTCTGGGCGAAGGCGCTGGTGGCTGCTGCAAAGGGCAGTGTGCCCAGTGTCAGGCCGCCAAGGGTTTGAAGAAGGTGTCTGCGCTGCATGGGTTTGTCTCCTTGTAGGAATTGATCGATGTCCAACTTATGTATACATTAATGTAGTTTGTTGTATTTTTTGTTGTTATTGGTGGATACCCTAAGCTCGAATTAGAATCCATTGAACAAAGAGGTGGGAGAATCAAGGCATGAAAATTTCTGACACGCTGCGTGAAAAGATAGAAGAACAAATCGCCACCGGCGCCCTGCCCCCAGGCAGTTCACTGGACGAAGCGATGCTGGTGGACCAGTACGGCGTGTCGCGCACACCGGTGCGCGAGGCCTTGATCCAGCTGGCCGCCGAAGGCCTGATTGAAATTCGCCCACGTCGCGGTGCCGTGGTCACCAGCATTGGCCCGACGCGCCTGAGCGAGATGTTTGAAGTAATGGCCGAGCTGGAGGCCATGTGCGCCCGCCTGGCTGCGCGGCGCATGACGGATGGCGAACGCAAGGCGCTGCAAGCCGCCCATGAAGCCTGCGAGGCCGCCCGCAACCAGGACGACTCTGACGCATACTTTTACTGCAATGAGCAGTTTCACTCCGCCATCTACGCGGGTAGCCACAACGGATTTTTGATCGAACAGGCCAGCCAGCTGCAGCGCCGCCTGCGCCCTTACCGCCGTCTGCAGTTGCGTGTGCGCAACCGCATGGGCACCTCGTTCCAGGAACACCAGAGCGTGGTGCAAGCCATTGGCGCCGGCGATACCGAGGGCGCGGCCCAGGCCCTGCGCAGCCATGTGGTGGTGCAAGGCGAACGCTTTGCGGATTTGCTGGCCTCGCTGCATGCGCTGGTGCCACAGGCGGAGGCGGCTTGAGATGATCGCAAAGGCCTTACCGGCTTGAATCCGGGCTGCGTTGCCGGGTAGCGCTCATTGCCTGAAAGCGATCTTCAGGATGGCTGGCATGTCACCCTCCTGGCCAATGACTTGATTGCGGCACCCTGCCACCAGGGTTGACCGCACACACCATTACGGCTCTGCGAACCGGTTGGGTGCTGCGGCCAGACCAACCGGACTTGACCGCTGTACCGGGGAGAATCGTTGCTTATTCGCCAGTTACTTCCGAAGTAACTTTTGCCTTGTCATCCTTGGAAGCAGGGGCCTTCACATTCACAGCCGAGAAGATGTCAGGCATCTTGCCGGCGATCTGCGAAGCTGCTGTCAACTGATTCGAGAGGCTGGATGCTGCATCCTTGACGCCGCCCATCTTGCCGAGGCTGGCAGGATTGGTGGCCATTCCGGAAATAAGGCCTTTGGCTTGATCAACCAGATCCTTGTCTTTCAGCAGGGCCAGCATAAAGTTGAAGGCTGAAGCGGCCAGTCCTTCCTTCTTTTTGTCATCCATCTTGGCGATGTCGGCTTTGAACTTGTCATTGCCCATTGATTCGTTAACAGCCGCCAACTGACTTTTTTGAACCTCGGCCAGCTTCGCCTTTTTTTCTTCGGGGTTCGTCAGGGCGTTGGCTGCCTTTTGGGCCGCATCGATCTCCGCAGCCTTTTCCTTGGATGACAACGCCGACGCCAGAAAGCGCACCGAGTTATTCATCAGGGATTCCGCACCCAGCGCAGATTTGATGAATGTGTCCGGATCGGCTGCTGCACCACTGGTCTTGGCTCCACCCAGCAGGCTGGGCAGACCAAACTGCGCCATGGCAGGAGCGGCGAAGAATACAGAACCGAATGCAACTGCGGAAATGCACAGCTTGGTCTTGAGGGAATTGCGCATGGAAATCTTTCTATGGAAGTGAAGAAAATCGGCAGAAGCCTTACGGCTTCACAAAAGTGATCTTGTCCGCCGCCTTGTCGAGGAGCACCTGTGCTTCGTCTATCAGGTCGGCATTGATTAATTTCTGAATTTGGCTTGCGGGTGTGCTTTGCTTGTAAAAGCCGGTGCTTTTGAATTGGGTTTCGAACGTGGTGCGTGTCAATACCTCATTGCCCGCTTTGACGCGCAAGGTGTAGCGCGCAGTCAGCGGCCGCTCGCACTGCGCCCCTGTGCACACATCGTCAGCAGCATTCACTCGCTCGACAGGCTGAATGCAAAAGCCGATTGCAGGAAACTTCCACTTCACGTTGCTGGCAAAGTTATTGCCCGGACCAATCAGTTCATCGGCTCTGCCTTTGATCGACGGCACATACAGCATGCCCGGCATTTGGTGGCCCATGGCCTGGCTGGTGAAATCCATCAGGGACGGGGTCAGAATGCTTCCCAAACTTTCCGAGGGACCGCAGACCTCCATCGTGTTTGCGGACCGCGGTGTGACGCCCAGGCGTTCAACTTCAAATACATCCGCAGCAAGCAACTTGGTTTCACCCTGGATCACGGGCGCACCAAAGCTCAGTCGAACCTTGTTGCCCTCTTCGGTGCCGTCCACATAGGCTTCGGTGACGGGAATCCAGAGCAGACGGCTGTCTTTGCCAAATTGCACCTTGAACTTGTGCAACAAAAAACCTTTTTGCTGCTGCGAAAACACTTTGCCTGCGGACGAGATAGTGGCTTCTGAAGTCGAGGCGTTGGTTATGGCCGTCTGCTCCCGCCGAACATCGCCCAGCTTGCCCAATTGTTCTGCCAGATTGAGCAAAGCGTTCTTGACACTGACTTCCCGCCGCTCATCAAAACCCGGGCCGATGTTGCTGCTGATGTCATCATTGATGACATCTTTGCCGATGGCAGAAAAATTCACGCGGCCACTGGTGTCCACCACGTCGGCAAACGCTACCGTCTCGTAGTGCCGCACCTTTTTAAAGTCCAGATTGGTCCCGGCCTCGTACAGAATGGGCTCCGCCACACGCAAGCGGACAAACAATTCGGGAGGGCGTTTCTTGGCCAGATCCGACGCGCTTAAATTGACACTGTTGTCTTGCATGAGCGAGCGCAGCATATTGCCAAAGCCGGTATTGACCTGCACCATGCTAAAAGGGGCTTTGCCGCCCAGTGCATCGGTAAAAATCTGTGTCACGTACTCAGGCGCATATTTCGCTGGAACGGACTCTGCCAACACGACTGCAGGCGGCTTTACTCTGCCGTCAGATGCGTGGGCCATGATGCGTTGAAAGGTATCGCCGGGCTTTGCCGTGTCTGCCAGCACGCGCGTCGCCAGTGAATAGGTTTCTGCCGAGTAGACCACCTGAATCAGTTCGCCACCGAGGCCGTCCAGCGAATCACCGATCTGGATGCCTTTTGCAAATCCGGCATCCAGGACCAATTGGTTCCCTATCACGTCGACGACGTGGGTGTCCACCGTGACCGGATTGAAGTGCTGGGCCGCGTCTGCAGCCAGGCCTTGCATGACAGCATCAATTTGCGCAGAGAACAGTCCCGCCTTGGTTCGCTTGACGTCATCCGTATTGGCGATCACCGCTCTACCGACGACCGTGTCGGAGAAGGTGGTCAGAATTTCCCCGGTGAGCACGTTGGTGAAATAGAGACTGGCGGTCACTGTGGCCACCACGTCCGAATTGCCATTTCCCTTGTCCACGACGTAACTGGTTGCTCTGGCTACGTGGAACGAAACCACGAAGGTTCGCCCGACCGTATGGATATCCAGCGGTCCAATTTTTCCCGCAAATGCGGTATGCAAAGTAGCCCCCACGCCCTTGGCCAGCGACAGCGTTCCCCTTGCCTTGACGGCTTCCAAAAACTGCGCATCCAGAACAGATTGCGCGGAGGAGTCAAAGAAGAAGTCCTTTACCGGGAAGACCTTGACGCCCTTGGCTTCCAGGGCGTGTGCATCGAGCAGCGCGCCGGCACAGGCCAGCAGCAGCACCAGGCGGCGCATGGTTTTCATGGGTTGCTTCACTTCTTCTTGGCATCTTTTGCCGGCTTGGCAGCGGATACCGCTTCCGTGCAGGAATCCAGGCAAAGCGTTACCAGTTCGCCCTCTACATTGCGGTCCAGTGTTTTGCCGGCGAATGAAGGCTGTGCCCGCACCGCAGAGGTGATCAACAATGCGGCGTTTACCTTCCCCTTCAGGGTCAGTGTGAACTTCGCGCTGGACTTGGTTTCCTCTTTGGGTTCTACATCGGCCACACCCTTGATGTCGGAGAGCGCCATTGCAAAATCGTCCTTCATGGCGGATGACAAGGGACTCGCGCTCTTCAACTCCACGGTGTATTGGCGTCCCCGTGCTGCACGATCCGCCCAATAGCTCAGGGCGCGGTTCGCGAATTCAGGCGCAATCTTGTCCGCAATTTTCTTGGAGGCCGCCGCCGCACAGTCTTCAATCTTGTCGCCGCTCGCCTGCATGCTCTCGGCTGAAGCAGCAATCAGTTCACTGCCCGCAGTTGCAAATGCACGAACGTCCGCGTTCACCACGCAGGTCATCTGTCCGAGTGAATTTTTCCCGCCCTCGATGACCGTTGAATTGCCGACCATCAGGAAGTCTGCGTTGGCCTTGCGGGCAAACTCCGAGAACTTGGCCATTTGCGACCCGTTAGTCAGCGCCGAAAGCGTGATCTTTGTGTCACCGAAAAATTTGCTGCGCGTAATGGCTGCATCCATCAACTTCAGGTCGTAGTCGCGCAAATTTCCACTGAACGGCGTGAGAAAAAACGCGTTGCTCGCGGGCTTGGAGCTGTCCTGGTACTCCACCAGTTTGCGATAGGACACCGTATCGTGGCTCTTCGCCTGCACATTCTTTTGGTCAATCGATGCACTTGCGGATTTGCTGGATGCCGATGCGGCAAGGCTATCTTTGGAGTTGTAGGCAGCCGCATTACTCGCCTGACCATTGAAGTTGCTGTTGCGCGAAGCCGCAAGGGAACCGGAACCGGAGGCGTCACTTCCCTGCGCTGCCAGTGAGGCGCTGGAGCTTCCATTCACTTTCGTCGACGATGCCGTCGCCGCATTGACGCTGGAAGATGCTGCCACGGCAGAGTTACTCTGCGAAGACGAGCCGCTGGCCTTCAGTGATTTGTCGCTGTAGGAGGAACCCGAATCGGAATTGAATTCCACCAGTTCGCGCAAGGGAATATTCAGATCCCGTGTCGTCGTCAGGAACTCGTCCACCAGCATCAGCATGGAGAAGCTGCGATCGTTGAGCTTGTCGAGCTCGGTGCCGCGAATGGCGTTCTTGATCTGCTTGCGGTCAACCAGCACTTCAATGCGCGTGACAAAGTCAGAACCTTCACGGCGCTCTTCGGTAACCTTGACGTCGCGCAGTTGTTTGGCCACCTCGTTGACGATTGCCCCGTATTTCACGGGGTCGCTTGCGTCCAGTGCGGTTGCATCTTTGATGCCTTTGATGACGGCATCACGAATGGCGTCCTGCTTGGCGGCATTACGGATGGCGGCGGCATCGCCAGCACCTACGGGCGAACGGCCTTCGCCAAAAATCGTGCTTTGCGCCTGCGCTTGTGCGCCCAGGCAGCCAAGCAGGCCGGCCATCAGGTAGGGAGCGATTTTTTTGAAATTATGTTTGGTCATTTTGAATTTGGGTAAATTGAAATTTATTTGACGACTGGAACTTCAATAACTACGTCACCGGCGCGGATAAGCTGTTTTTCATCACCGGTCTGAATGCTCACGCCATCACCCGCACTGATTTTTCCGGGCTTATCCACAGAAACCCGACTGGGGAAACTGGCCGACATCAAGTCGTGGTAAGCCGTCATCGATTTGATGGGCTCCAGGTTGGCACATTTGTCAATTTGCTCATCGTCCTTCAACCCCAGCTTGATTGCTGATTCCAGTGCCGTGAGGGCGGCGTTTTTGTCTCCTGTCTGGGCCTTTGCCTGCGCGAGAATGAACTGCCCTTCGTAATCTGTGGGCGCCTTTTCTGTCAGGCGTTGCGCCACATTTCCAGCCTCTGAGAAATTCTTGGCATTCAGTGCTTGCCGGGCGTCTGACTTCAAATCGTCAACGCTCTTGAATGCATCCAAATTACATGCGGACAGAAGCAATGCCAAAAACAGGGAGAAAATGACTGGGAATAGGCGCAACATTCCCTGCCCCACACCCGCGGTGAGCATTAATTTCATAGCAATCTTTCAGAATCTATTTGGAATACAAGGTGATGGCGTAACTGCGCGAGTTACGGTCCTGGCACAGGCCGGTCAGGGACTGACCTTCGTATCCGAGCGCCGTGTCATTTCTGACAGCGATATAGCAGTTGACCGTGCTTTTAAAAGCACTCAGTCGGCCGGATATAACAAAGCGTCTGGCACAGGCTTCACTGACGTCATCCCTGCACGCATCAGGCTGGACAAATAGACGTCCAATATTTTTGGCTTCCAGGGTTTCGACATCAAATGCTGCGGCACTTGCTTGATAAATCAGAGAACCCGCAGCTTTCAACTCCGCATTGCTGGTACCGCCACCCTGCAGGTCAAGCTCAAAACGATTGAAACGAGTTAATTGCGGAGTATTGTTTAATTTGCTGGCGGCAACTACCTCGGCCGGAGGGGGTTCGGGTTGTGGCGCCGTGCATGCTGAAAGCAATAGAAGCGGAATTACTCCCAGCATGAACCCAATATTTGGAAAGAGCGCACCCATTCCAATAAAAAATGGTTTTGAAATGTTTTTCAAAATTAGCCACCCTGCTCAATATTTATTTTTCACAACAACCGCAATATCTGCAGTCATCTGCATTAATCCAAAAATTTTATTTTTCCGGATCAACTTTTGTCTTTATCGTATCCCTTAATTTGTCGCAAGAAAGGCTTTTAAAAGATATCTCCATGTGGCTTTGACACATGTCTTGTTTGGTTCAATTATTTTTCCGCTTCACCCATCCGGGTGATTGACAGATGGGGTTTTTTCAAAGTCATCCGGCCAGATGCATCGGAAACGCACAGGGTGACTTCAAATACCCGCTTACTCACTGCACTCCCTTTTATTTGCGTATGCAAATGTCCAAACGAAAGCAGAACGAATGATTTGAATGGGTCGCCCGGGCATTTCGTCGACATATTGTTCCGCCCATGGCGGGGGTGCGCACTGCAGCGCTGTGGAGGAGCCAAGAACCTTGCATCCGACACTGTGTGTCAGCAGGCAATGCCACCCCTTTGCCCTGCGCCGCGCTCTGGCGGTACTTTCCAGTCTGACCTGGCCACCAGCACCGCCGGGGGCCGCGCGGTACCATGCGCTTTCCCATGTACCACGCCCCTGCCCCATGCTAGACCGCCTCGCTGTGGCCCTGCTGCGCCCGGCCATCACGGTCGCTGC
>CANBTQ010000126.1 GCA_947372425.1 Comamonadaceae bacterium
CGCAGCTCGGTCGGCACATCGGTGGTCTTGACCAGCTTGCCACCGGCAGCCTTTTCAGCGGCCGTGGTGAACTCCATCTGCAACAGCTTGGAGCCCAGACTGCGGCGGATGACAGCGCGCTTGCCAGCCCGCAGCATGGGCTTGTGCACATAAAACTCGTCGGGATTGACGGCGCCCTGCACCACGGTCTCGCCCAGACCATAGCTGGAGGTAATGAACACCACTTCGGAAAAGCCGGACTCGGTGTCAATGGTGAACATCACACCGGCAGCGCCCAGATCCGAGCGCACCATGCGCTGGATGCCGGCACTCAGTGCCACCACGTCATGCGCAAAACCCTTGTGCACGCGGTAGCTGATGGCGCGGTCGTTGTATAGCGAGGCAAACACCTCACGGATCTTGTGCAGGATGTCCTCGATACCCACCACGTTCAAAAAGGTTTCCTGCTGGCCGGCAAACGAGGCATCCGGCAGGTCTTCGGCCGTGGCCGAGGAGCGCACCGCAAATGATGCCTGGTCATTACCGGCGCTCAGCACGGCAAAGGATTCACGGATGCCTTTTTCGAGTTCGGGCGGAAAGGGCTGCACCTCCAGCATGGCGCGGATCTCGGCACCGGCCACGGCCAGGGCGCGCACATCCTCGGTATCCAGCGTGGCCAGGCGGCGGCTGATGCGGCCGGCCAGGTCGTCGTGTTTCAGAAATTCACGAAAGGCATGGGCCGTGGTGGCAAAGCCGGTAGGCACCTTCACGCCCTGCGGCAGCTGGGAGATCATTTCCCCCAGACTGGCATTTTTGCCACCGACCGATTCGACATCGGTCATGCGCAGATGCTCAAACGGTACAACCAGATCGGTTGATTTAAAAAGACTCGACATAGCAATGCTCCAGAAGTTAAAACCGGCTAGCTACCGCGTTTTGCACCTTGCACCCTGTTGTTGGATTTCTGGGGAATAAAGGTTCGGCAAAATGCGCTAAATTGCGTGCATTGTAGGGCGCCGCCCCTCAGCCAAAAATCACCACCACCACCATGCCCCAACGCACCATATTTTTTGTCTCCGACGGCACCGGCATTACTGCCGAAACCTTTGGCAACGCCATCCTGGCCCAGTTCGAAACCAAGGCCCACCATGTGCGCCTGCCCTTTGTTGATACGGTGGACAAGGCACACCAGGCGATCCGGCAGATCAACCACGCAGCGGAAGTGGATGGCAGCCGCCCGATTGTGTTCACCACCCTGGTCAACATGGAAATCCTGCGGGTCATCGAAGAGCAGTGCCACGGCATGCTGCTGGACATGTTTGGCACCTTTGTGCGACCGCTCGAAAATGAACTGGGCATCAAATCCAACCACCGGGTCGGACGCTTCAGCGATGCCAGCAAGAGCAAGGAATACAACAGCCGCATCGAAGCCATCAACTTCTCGCTGGCCCATGACGACGGCCAGCTCAATCGCGACCTGGAGCAGTCGGACGTGATTCTGGTGGGCGTCAGCCGCAGCGGCAAGACTCCCACTTCGCTGTACCTGGCCATGCAATACGGCCTGAAGGCATCCAACTACCCGCTGATCCCCGAAGACTTTGACCGCCGGCAGTTGCCGCCGGCGCTCGTTCCCCACAAAGGCAAGCTGTTTGGCCTGACCATACAACCCGAGCGCCTGAGCGAGATCCGCCAGGAGCGCCGACCCAACTCCCGCTATGCGTCGCTAGAAAACTGCCGCATGGAAGTCAGCGAGGCAGAAGCCATGATGCGCCGCGCCGGCATCCGCTCACTGTCTACCACCACCAAGTCGATCGAAGAGATCTCCACCACGATCCTGCAGGAAATTCACCCCGACCGATTGGCCTATTGAGGCCGCTTGGGCAAGTCCGGCGGCCCGGCAACCGGGCTTACAGTCCGATGGCTGCAATACCAGCCTTGGCGATCTGCGCATCTTCGGTCGACTTGACGCCACTCACACCCACCGCACCCAGGCACTGGCCGTCCTTGATGATGGGTACGCCGCCTTCCAGCAGCGCGTCCAGGCCGGGTGCGCTCAGAAAGGAAACGCGTCCGCCATTGATCATGTCTTCATAAGCCTTGCTTTCACGGCGACCCATGGCTGCGGTTACGGCCTTGCCCGGCGCAATGTGGGCCGACACCGGTGCGGCACCGTCCAGACGCTGGAACGACAACAAATGGCCGCCGTCATCCACAATACAAATACTGACCGCCCAGTTGTTTTTGAGTGCTTCGGCCTCGGCCGCAGCGGCTATGGCCTTGACGTCGACAGATTCCAATGCAAATTTTGTTTTCATGGCAAATTCAGGTAGGTGGAAAAGGAATGAGCATAACTGCAGCACGCAAACCCATTACCCCTCCGCAGCGCACAGCAGCCCCACAATTATTCGGTGCAATGCCAGTGCCCATTTCGATACGGCACTTGATAAAGCCTAAAATCACCCCACCTACCCGGTAGGTTTTTTTCCAGGAGATTGACTATGAGTGACCGCTTCACCACGATGGGTTCCAGCTTTGGCTATGCCCTATCCACCGAGCAGCGCAACAAGGTTCTGCGCAACACCTACTGGCTGTTGGCCCTGAGCCTGGTGCCAACCGTGTTGGGTGCCTGGGTGGGTGTAGCCGCTGGCATAGGACAGATGTTTACCGGCGGGCTGGGCATGATTTTGTTCATGGCCATCGCCTTCGGATTTATTTACGGCATCGAAAAGACCAAGAACTCGGCCACCGGTGTGCCGGTGCTGCTGGGCTTTACCTTCTTCATGGGGCTGATGATGTCGGGCCTGATCGCACACACGCTGGGCTTTCGCAACGGCCCTGAGCTGATCATGACGGCCTTTGGCGGCACAGCTGGCGTATTGCTAGTGATGGCCAGCCTGGCTACCGTGATCAAGCGCGACATCTCCGGCTTGGGCAAATGGCTGATGGTCGGCGTGGTCGTATTGCTGATCGGCAGCGTGATCAATATGTTCGTGGGCTCCAGCGCCGGCATGCTGGCGATCTCGGTGGCGTCCATTGGCATCTTCAGCGCCTTCATGCTGTACGACATCAAGCGCATCATTGACGGCGGTGAGACCAACTACATCTCGGCCACCCTGGCCCTGTATCTGGACATCATCAATGTGTTCCAGAGCCTGCTGGCTTTGCTGGGCATTTTTGGCGGCGAGCGCGACTAAGTCGCTTGCTGATCCACAAGCCAGGGCCCGTTTCGGGCCCTTTTTTGTCTCGGCATCCTCAATAAAGCGCGGCTTTTGCCGATACAGAGTTATGTCTCACTGGCTTTCCCCATGATCGTCCGACCACTTCTGCTTGCCATGACCTTGCTGCTGGGTGGCTGCGACCTGATCGACTCGCTCACCGCCGACCCCAAGGCCGCACAACGCGAAGCCGACGCCAAGGCCATTGGCGGCGGCTGCCGCCACGGCCTGCGCAGCATTGAAGACTGCTACACCTTGAACGACAAGGCATCCAAATCTGCCATCTTCAATGGCTGGAAAGAGATGGACCAGTACATGCGGGAAAACAAGATCGAAGGCGTCGAGTCCAAGGCCGCCAAAGCGGAATCCCCGGCATCGGTAGCCTCCGGCGAGGAAGTGGTGGCCACACCATCTTCCAAGTCGGAGAAAAAGGCCGCTGAACCCAAGGCCAAGGGCAAAGCCAAGGCCGAGGAAAAGGGTTAGGCCAGGCCTACCCACTCAAACACGGCCATGCTTTCCACATGCGCGGTGTGGGGGAACATATTGACCACCCCGGCGGACGCGCAACGGTAGCCCGCCTCCGCCACCAGCACACCGGCGTCGCGTGCCAGCGTCGCCGGGTTGCAACTCACATAGACAATCCGCCTGGGCGGATACCAAACGGGCGTATCACTCGCAGCATCCACGGGCACAGCTGCCATCGACTGGTTCAGGGCCGCCAGGGCCTGCACCAGCGCAAAAGCGCCTTCGCGGGGCGGGTCTATCAGCCATTTTTCTGCGGCACCATCGGCGCGCAGCATGTCCGGCGTCATCTCAAACAAATTGCGCGCCACAAAGCGCGTGGGCGCCAGCGGCCGGTGCACACCGGCCGCTGCAGCGTTCAGGCTGTAGTTGTCGCGCGAGCGCGCCACCAGCGACTCGGCACCCTCCACACCGAGTACCTCGCGTGCCTGCCGCGCCAGCGCCAGCGTGAAGTTGCCCAGACCGCAAAACCAGTCAATCACCCGCTCGTCGCGCGCAACTGCCAACAGGCCCAGTGCACGTGCCACCAGCACCCGGTTGATAAACGGGTTGACCTGGGTAAAGTCGGTCGGTTTGAATGGCATGGTGATGCCGAACTCGGGCAACTGGTAGGCCAGTTGCCCCGTCTCATGGCCGGCCCGTTCATCCAGACGCACGATGGTGTCCGGTCCCTTGGCCTGCAGCCACCATTGCAGTCCGGGATGCGCGGCGGCAAAGCTGCGCAAGCGGTCCAGGTCGGCCGCACTGAGCGCCTCCATGTGCCGCAACACCATTGCAATCACCTGCGGCGGCCCATTGGCGTCCGGCACATCGCCTATGGCCAGCTCCAGTTGCGGCAGCGTCTGCACCGCGTCCATCGATTCAATCAGTTCCCGCAGGGGCAGCAACAGGTCGCTCACCACCGCCGGCAGCACATGGCATTCCTGCATGTCCGCCACAAAATGGCTTTTGCGCTCATGAAAACCAATCAGCACCACGCCCTTCTTGCGCACAAAGCGTACCGAAATACGGGCACGGTAGCGGTAGCCCCAGGCCGGCCCTTCGATGGGTCGCAGTACGTTGTCGGGTTTGACTTTGCCGATGTGCCACAGGTTGTCTTCCATCACCCGCTGCTTCACGGCCACCTGGGCGCCGATCTGCAGGTGCTGCATCTTGCAGCCGCCGCAGGCGCCCTCGTGCAGGCCGAAATGCGGGCAGGCCGGGCGCACGCGCTGCGACGACTCGTGGTGTATCTCGGTGAGCACACCCTTTTCAAAACTGGTCTTGGTGCGGTGAATGCGGGCACTGACAATTTCAAAGGGCAAGGCGCCTTCAATGAAGACGACCTTGCCGTCCGGCTTGTGGGCAACGCCCTGCGCTTCAAGGTCCAGTGATTTGACTTGCAGCCAGCCCTCGGGCAATGGCTGGTCGGAAATGGTTGGGGGGGTGGGTTCTTCCATGCCCCGATTGTCTCAGGCTTGCGGCCAGCTACATCAGTACATCGCGCGTAATGCCGCGGCGCGAGAACAGGCGCTTGAGCTTGAACAGGGCCTCGTTCTGTACCTGGCGCACGCGCTCCTTGGTCATGCCCAGGCGCAGGCTGATCACATCCAGCGTTTGCGCCTCGATATCGTGCAAGCCGAAGCGGCATTCAATGATTTCGCGCTCCCGGGGCGTCAGTGTGCCAACCCAGGCCGTCAGCAGCAGATCCACCTCATGCGCCTGTGCCAGATGCTCCGGCCCCAGGGTTAACTCGTCCACCAGCATGTCACCCAGGCTTTGCTCGTCGCCCTGCGTGTCCGGCGTGGCGTCCAGCGAGCGTGGCGCCTCGGCCAGGATCAGCAAGGCATCCACCTCGCTGGCCTCGATACCCAACAGGGCCGCAATGTCATCGGCGCGCACCCCTTCAGGCCGTTTGACCTGCAACGCCGCGTCGTTCTCCAGCAGGCGTTTGGCACGCAACACATGCTGCACTTCACGGACGATGTTCACCGGCAAGCGCACTGCCCTGCCCTGGTACATCAGGGCACGGTCCACCGACTGGCGAATCCACCAGGTGGCATAAGTGGAGAAGCGGAATCCGCGCTCGGGCTCGAACTTGTCGATGGCATGCATCAGACCCAGATTGCCTTCTTCGATCAGGTCCGTCAGCGGCACGCCGCGCCCGGCATAGGCCTTGGCGATGCTGACCACCAGCCGCAGATTGTGTTCAATCATGCTTTGCCGGGCGGCAAAATCACCGGCACGCGCCAGGGTTGCGCAAGCAAACTCTTCTTCGGCAGTAAACAACTGGGTGCGGCGAACGCCCCGCAGGTAGACCGACAGGGCATCCGCCGACTCATCCCCGGCATGCAGTTCCAGCACGTCTTTGGCCAGCGCCCCGTCCAGAGACAGGGGCAGCTCCTCGGGTGCATTCAAGGGTCGCATGGTGTCCTGAATGTCTTGCGCGCGGGCTCAGACCATTACTTGGCCGGCAGGTACTTGAGCGGATCCACAGGCTTGCCCTGCCTGCGCACCTCAAAGTGCAGCTTGACCCGGTCGGCATCGCTATTGCCCATCTCGGCAATCTTCTGGCCCTTCTTCACCGACTGGTCTTCCTTGACCAGCAGGCTCTGGTTGTGGGCATAGGCCGTCAGATAGGTGTTGTTGTGCTTGAGGATGATCAGGTTGCCGTAGCCGCGCAGGCCGGCACCCGCATACACCACTTTGCCGTCGGCGGCCGCCAGCACCGCATCGCCGGCATTGCCGGACAGGTCCAAGCCCTTGTTCTTCACCTCATCAAACTCGGCGATCACAGTGCCCTTGCCGGGCCAGATCCAGCCCAGCTCCTCATCGCCGCCCGCCGGCGTTGCGGCCACGGCAGGCACCGAAGCCACCTTGGCAGGCGCAGAGCTTGCAGAAGCCGCAGCGCTGGCCGCCTTGGCGGGCATTGGTGCGGTGGCAATGGGTGTGGTGGTCACGGTGCCGGTACTCACCGGCTTGGTAACCGCTACCGCATCCCCTGCAGCAGAGACCGGTGGCACCACGCGCAGCACCTGTCCGACCTCGATCTTGTTCGGGTTGTCCAGCGCATTCCAGCGGCTGATGTCCTTGTGGCTCTGGCCATTTTCCAGGCCGATGCGGATGACCGTATCGCCGGGCTTGACCGTGTAGTAACCCGGCTTGCCGGCATTCTCAAAACCTGGAGGGGGCCGCACCGGCGTTGCCACCATGGGTGCGGGTGAAACCACCACGCCCCGGTCTTCTACCGGCGCCCGGTTCATGGGTGTGGAGCCGCAACCGGCCAGCACCAGCAAGCCTGCAAACCCGATCCAGCCGACACCGCGAAACAAGATACCTGACATAAACACTTTCCTTCTAGGCGACGCCTGATTTTAGGGGGACAAAATGCACCGCCTCAAGCAGGGTCTGGCGCACACCGCCAGACGTCTTGTCGAGTACCAGCAGGGCCTGTCCGCCAGACCCGTTGAATCCGTCCCGCACTACCGGTGCAACCAGACGCCCACCAACCGCGAGCTGATCAACCCAGGCCTGCGGCAGCGCCTCACCGCCGGCGGCCGCAATAATGGCCGCATATGGGGCGCCCCTGGCATAACCTTCCATGCCATCGCCAAACAGCAGGTGCACATTGGGCAGACGCATGGTGCGCAGGTTTTCGCGTGCCTTCTCATGCAGGCCCCGCAGCCGCTCCATGCTGTAAACCTCTTGCGCCAACTGGCTCAACACGGCGGCCTGGTAACCGCAGCCTGTGCCGATTTCCAGTACCCGGCCCAGCTTGCCCTCGGCGCCATTGCGCAGCAACTCAATCATGCGCGAGACCACCCCCGGTTTGGAAATGGTTTGCCCTAGCCCAATCGGCAAACTGGTGTCTTCGTAAGCCTGATTGACCAGCGCGCTGTCCACAAAACGATGCCGCTCTACCGAAGCCATAGCCGCCAACACAGCAGAGTCGCGTACGCCCTGCTTTTGCAACAACTGCACCATGCGCTGGCGGTGGGCGGCCGAGTCCATGCCCAGGCCCGCCGGGCGGTTGGCCATGGGCACTCCGCCGGCCACCTTCAGCAACGGCGCCCTGGCAGCAGGCGCCTTGGCATCCAGACGTGCCGGGAAGGAGGGCCTGGGCTTGTTCACGCGCTGCGGACTCCGCCCAGGCGGGACGCGGTCTGCGCCCAATAACCCAGGTTGGCATGGTCGGTCAGGTCAACCTGCAGCGGCGTGATGGCGATATGGCCGCTTGCCGTGGCGTGGAAATCCGTGCCCTCGGCGTCGTCCTTGGCATCGCCGGCGGCACCGATCCAATACATCGTCTCGCCACGCGGGTTCACCTGCTTGATCACCGGTTCTGCCGCATGGCGCCGGCCCAGCCGGCACAGCTTCACGCTGCCGATGTCGTCATAAGGCAGGCAGGGAATATTCACGTTCAGCAACCAGGGCTTGGGCGTGATCAGCTGGTTGTGCTGCATGGCCAACACCAGATCACGGGCCTTGCGGGCGGCACTTTCCAGATGCACCCAGTCGCGCTGTA
>CANBTQ010000127.1 GCA_947372425.1 Comamonadaceae bacterium
GGGTTTTCCAGTTCCGTGGTCTTGAAGCCCAGGCCCAGAATCAGCGCCTGTGCCCGGGACGGCGCATCGTGCTCTCCCGCGTCGTGCAAGGCCATGTAGGCGTGTGCCATGCGGTCGTAGTCGTCGGTGGCCTCAGCGGCGGCTACTTCTATGCGCGCGGCGTTCAGCTCGGTGTCGCCTTCCACCACAAAGTCGGTGGCGCTCTGTGATGTCTCGGGCATGTCCTGGGCCACCTGGCCCATGCGCCACTGGCTGGGGATAAAGAACTCGCCGCCATCCTCGTGGATGGAGCCGTTGAGCAGGGCAAACAGCGAGGATTTGCCCGCCCCATTGCGTCCCACCAGGCCGACCTTCTCCCAGGGTTCAGGGTGACGGACGCGCCGTCGAGCAGCACCTTGACGCCGCGGCGCAAGGTGATATTTTTCAAATTGATCATGCAGTGAGCGCGTCGCGCGTAAGGAGTAGGACCTGGTCTTCGCCGGCGCTGGTGTCCAGCCAGATAGCGTTCAAAGTCGGGAAGGCGGTCTCAAAAAAGTGTCGTTCGTTGCCGATTTCCAGTACCAGTACGGCACCGGGGTTCATGTACTTGGGGGCATCCTTGAGCAGGGTGCGGACAAAGTCCATACCGTCCGCGCCACCGGCCTGGTTGCCGTCCAGCGCAATCGCGGGCTCGGCCAGGTATTCGGGGGGCAGGGTGGCCATGCTGTCGGCATTGACGTAGGGCGGATTGCACAGGATCAGGTCATAGGTCTTGTGCAGTCCGGTCAGTCCGTCGGACTCCAGCAAGGTGATCTGCTCGGCCAGCTGGTGCCGGTCCACATTGATGGTGGCCACCGCCAGTGCGTCGCCCGAGATATCGGCGCCATCCACATGGGTGTCCGGGTAGACCATGGCCGCAATCACGGCCAGGCTGCCGTTGCCGGTGCACAAGTCCAGCACATCGTGGGTATCTTCACGCAACCAGTAGTCCAGCGCGCCTTCGACCAATAGCTCGGCAATCAGTGAGCGTGGCACGATCACGCGTTCGTCCACATAAAAGGGGACACCCTGCAGCCAGGCTTCGCGCGTCAGGTAGGCGGCCGGTTTGCGTGACACGATGCGGGCCTCAATCAGCGTGGCACATTTTTCCAGTTCTGCGGTATGGATGGGGCGCAACTCTTGCGAGTCCGGGCCTTCCAGTTCCGTGTCCAGCGGCAGGCCCAGGCTCCACAGCACCAGCCAGGCGGCCTCGTCGCGTGCGTTGGTGGTTCCGTGGCCGAAGCTGAGCTGCGCTTGCGCCAGGCGGGCAGCCGAGGTCTCAATCAATTCCAGCAGGGTCACAGGCTTGCCTTCGCCGGGTGGTTCAGATTTTCCAGCACACGTCGGTAAATGTTCTTCAAGGGTTCAATGTCTGCTACACGCACGTATTCGTTGATCTGGTGGATGGTGGCGTTGGGCGGCCCGAACTCAATCACCTGCGGGCAGATTTGGGCAATAAAGCGACCATCGCTGGTGCCCCCGGTGGTGGAGAGCTGGGTCTCCAGGCCGGTTTCGGCCCGTATGGCTTCGCAGACCGCATCGACCAGTGTGCCGGGTGTGGTCAGAAAGGGCAGGCCGCTCACGCTCCATGTCAGATCGTAGTCCAGCTGGTGTGCGTCCAGCACGGCGCTGAGTCGCTGCTGCAAAGACGCTACGGTGGATTCGGTGGAGAAGCGGAAGTTGAAGTCAATGACCAGTTGGCCCGGAATCACATTGCTGGCACCGGTGCCGCCATGGATGTTGCTGACTTGCCAGGTGGTGGGCGGGAAGAAGGCATTGCCGGCATCCCAGGGGATGGCGACCAACTCGGCCAACGCGGGCGCAACCAGATGAATCGGATTGCGGGCCAGGTGCGGGTAGGCGATATGGCCCTGCAGGCCCTTGACGGTGAGCTTGCCGTTCATGCTGCCGCGCCGCCCGTTCTTGATCATGTCGCCGGTGCGTTCCACCGACGTCGGCTCGCCCACGATGCAGTAATCGAGTGGCTCGCCACGCGCCTTGAGCAGATTGCAGACCACCACCGTGCCATCGCGGGCCGGTCCTTCTTCATCGCTGGTCAGCAGCAGTGCAATATTGAGCTGCGGCGCGGGCGTGCGGGCCAAAAATTCTTCTATCGCCACGACAAAGGCGGCCAGCGAGGTTTTCATGTCGCTGGCGCCGCGGCCGTACAGCTTGCCGTCCCGGTGTGTCGGCGCAAACGGTGGGCTATGCCACTCGTTCAGGGGGCCGGTGGGCACGACGTCGGTATGGCCCGCAAACACCAGCGTCTTGGCGCCTGCTGTGGCCGAGCGGCGCATAGCCCACAGGTTGCGGACCCGGAAATCCTCCGGGCCACTCAGCAGTGTCTCGCAGGCAAAGCCGAGCGGCTCCAGGCGCTGCGCTATCAGGTCCTGGCAGCCGGCGTCATCGGGGGTCAGTGAGGCGCGTGTCAGCAGTTGTTCTGCAAGATAGAGCGTCTGGTCCATCAATGCTTCACATCCAGGGTGATTTCCGTAAACGACGCCACTTCGTCGTCTTCTTCCACAGGCGCTGCAACCTGCGACTTGACGCTGAAGTCGTTTTGCATGCGCCACATCAGGTTGGTGGGCGAGTCGGCATGCGACAAGCCTTCCTTGCGCTCCACGGTGCCGTCCACAATCAGGCGGGCAATGTCCTGCTCGAAGCACTGCGATCCTTCTGCCATGGACTTTTCCATGGCCTCTTTCACGCCGGAGAAGTCCCCCTTTTCGATCAGCTCAGCGATCAGCTTGGTGTTGAGCATGATTTCGACGGCGGGTGTGCGCTTGCCGCTGGTGGTGCGCAACAGGCGCTGCGACACCACGGCCTTGAGGGCGGCGGCCAGGTCACCCAGCATGGTGGCGCGTACTTCCACCGGGTAAAAGCTCAGAATCCGGTTCAAGGCCTGGTAGCTGTTGTTGGCGTGCATGGTGGCCAGACACAGATGGCCGGACTGGGCATAGGCAATCGCCGCGGACATGGTTTCGCGGTCGCGGATTTCCCCGATCAGGATCACATCCGGCGCCTGGCGCAGTGCATTTTTGAGTGCCACCTGCAGCGACTCGGTATCGGTACCGATCTCGCGCTGGTTGACCACCGACTTCTTGTTTTTGAACAGGAACTCGATCGGATCCTCAATCGTCAAAATGTGACCGGTAGTGCTTTCGTTGCGGAAGTCCAGCATCGACGCCAGTGTGGTGCTCTTGCCGGCACCCGTGGCGCCCACCATCAGCAGCAGGCCGCGCTTTTCCATGATCAGGTCACCCAGAATCAGGGGGACGTTGAGGTCGTCCAGGGAGGGCACCTCCACTGCCACATAGCGGATCACCGCTGCAATGGTTCCGCGCTGGCGCATGGCGCTGACGCGGAAGCGGCCCACACCGGCAATCGGAAAGCCGATGTTGAGCTCACCCGTGGCATCCAGCTCGGCCATATGGGCCTCGGTCAGCACCTCGGCCAGCAAATTGCGGGGGGCATCAAAGGGCAGCAACTGCGCGTTGATCGGCACACAGGTGCCGTTGATCTTGATCAGCGCGGGGGCCATGGCCGACAGGTAGACATCGGACGCCTTTTTTTCGCCCATCAGGCGAAGAATGCGTTCCATGGTTCCGGCTGGACTTGTCGTTGCCATAGTGTGGCCTCCCTTGGGTTGGATTTAGTCGCGCAGCAAATCGTTGAGCGATGTCTTGGCGCGGGTTTGCGCGTCCACACGCTTGACGATCACGGCGCAGTACAGGCTGTACTTGCCGTCTGCGCTGGGCAGATTGCCCGACACCACCACCGAGCCGGAGGGAATGCGGCCATAGGTCACGGTGCCGGTGGCACGGTCATAAATCTTGGTGCTCTGACCGATGTACACGCCCATGGAGATGACCGAGTTTTCTTCCACGATCACGCCTTCGACCACTTCCGAGCGAGCGCCGATAAAGCAGTTGTCTTCAATGATGGTGGGGCCGGCTTGCATGGGCTCCAACACGCCGCCAATGCCGACGCCGCCGGACAGGTGCACGTTCTTGCCGATCTGCGCGCAGGAGCCGACAGTGGCCCAGGTGTCGACCATGGAGCCTTCGTCCACATAGGCGCCGATGTTCACATACGAGGGCATCAGGATGACGCCCTTGCCCAGGAAGCTGCCGCGGCGGGCCACGGCGGGCGGCACGATGCGCACGCCAGAGGCCTTCAGGCCTTCTTCATCCATGTGGGCAAACTTGGTGGGCACCTTGTCGTAAAAGCCCAGGTCGCCAGCCTTGATGACTTCGTTGTCCTTCAGGCGGAAGCTCAAGAGCACGGCCTTTTTGATCCACTGGTGGGTGGTCCACTGGCCCACGGATTCGCGCGTGGCCACGCGCAGTGTGCCGTTGTTGAGCTGGGCAATCACATGCTCGACAGCCTCGGTCACTTCCTTGGGGGCCGACGCGATGGAGAGGTTGGCGCGGTTGTCCCAGGCCTGGTCGATGATGGATTGAAGTTGTTGTGTCATGGGAAAAAGTTAAGGTGTGTGGGTTCAGGATCTGGATTGCACGAACTGGACAATGCGCCCGGCGGCTTCCACGCATTCATCGGTCTCGGCGACCAACGCCATGCGGATACGGCCAGCGCCCGGATTGCTTCCCTGCGCCTCGCGCGCCAGAAAACTGCCCGGCAATACCGTCACATTGTAATTTGCGAGCAGGTCGCGCGCGAAGTCGGTGTCGCTGCCCTGCACCTTGGCCCACAAATAAAAGCCGGCATCGGGCAGGGCCACGTCCAACACGGAGGCCAGCATGGGCGTGACCTGCGCGAACTTGGCCCGGTACTTGGCGCGGTTGTCCAGCACATGGTCCTCATCGTTCCAGGCGGCGATGCTGGCGGTCTGCACCACCGGACTCATGGCGCTGCCATGGTAGGTGCGATAGAGCAGAAACTGTTTCATCAGGCGCGTGTCGCCGGCGCAAAAACCACTGCGCATGCCCGGCACATTGCTGCGCTTGGACAGGCTGGTAAAGCTCACCAGGTTCTTGAAGTCGGCGCGCCCCAGTTTGGCGGCCGCTTCCAGCCCCCCCAAAGGCGGCTCGTCACGGAAATAGATCTCGCTGTAGCACTCGTCCGAGGCAATCACAAAACCATAGCGGTCGCTCAACGCAAACAGCTTGGCCCACTCGCCCAGTGGCATGACCGCACCCGCCGGGTTGCCCGGGGTGCAGACAAGCAGCAGCTGGGTCTGGGCCCAGACCGCTTCGGGTACGCGGTCCCAGTCCTGCGCAAAGTTGCGCTCCGGGTCGGAGGGCACAAAATAGGGCTCGGCCCCGGCCAGATAGGCCGCGCCTTCGTAGATCTGGTAGAACGGATTGGGGCACACCACCAGCGGCACCTTGCCATCTGCGCGGGGCTGAATCACGGTTTGGGCAAAGGCAAACAAGGCCTCGCGGGAACCGTTGACGGGCAAAACTTGGGTTGCGCTGTCCAACTGCAAGGCATAGCGGCGCTGCAGCCAGGCGGTGAACGCTGCCCGCAGTGCCGGGTCACCCGCAGTAGCCGGATACACCGACAGGCCGCCGCCGTTCAGAATGGCATCGCAATAGGCCTGTTTGACCAGGTCCGGGGCTGCATGGCGCGGCTCGCCAATGCCCAGGCTGATGGGCGAATACGCCGCGTTGGGTTGAACGGTGGAGAAAAGCTGGCGCAGGCGTTCAAAGGGATACGCCTGCAGGCGGGACAAATTGGGATTCATGGGCCGGAATTATGTCCGAGCGTACGGCTCAGACGCATCGTGTGCGTTTCGTGACAAGGTATGCTCTTGCACTGAGGAGAATATTTTTCCATGCCACCAAGCCCGCCGTCATCCGCCAACCTGCATCTGGATACCGATCTGGCACTGTCCCAGATCGGCGATGCCGACGCCATGCACAGCATGCTGGAGATGCTGCAAGAGTCGCTGGCGCGCGACCTGCCGGCCATTGCCCACAGTCTTCAAACCGGTGACACCCTGGCTGCGAACCGCATGCTGCACGCACTCAAGGGCTTTATTCCGATTTTTTGCCAGTCCGCGCTCTGTGACCAGGTGGTGCAGGTAGAAGGCCTGAGCAAGCAGGGTGACGGCCAGCGCGTTGCGGCGGCCTACCTGCCATTGCGTGTTGAACTTGAAACCCTTTTGGCCGAGGTGCGTACCCATCTTGTCCAACAGACCGGTTGAATCGCCATGTCACAAGGGTGCAGCTAAATGGACATGAAAAGAGCGCGGGTGATGGTGCTGGAGGATGAGAAGATCATGAGTACCTTCATCCTGGGCAACCTGCGTCGCCTGGGCATTCTGGATCTGTATGCGTATACGGACGGCATGAGTGCACTGCAGGAGATCGGCAATCTCAAGCCCGATCTGATCCTGACGGATGTGCACATGCAGCCCATGGGCGGCATTGAATTTGTGCAGCAGTTGCGCACTTTGGCCGATCCCCAGCTGTCCAGCATTCCGGTGATTTTTCTCAGCGCGGACTCCAGCGCCTCCACCGTGGGCGAGACCCTGCCACTGGGGGTTGCCGGTTATATCGTCAAGCCACCCAGCATGACCGCCCTGGCGTCAAAAATCGAACAGGCGCTCAAAGGCTACTCCACCACCATCTTTTAGTAGCTGCACGGTATCATCGCAGTCCCGGCCGCGAATGCGCAGCCTCGAAATTTCCAATGAAATCAACCGCTTAGCGAAAGCTAATCCGTCACGTGCGCCTTAATTCCATCAAGTTATCGGGCTTCAAGTCCTTTGCCGAACCCACCAACTTCCTGCTGCCCGGGCAACTGGTTGGCGTGGTCGGGCCCAACGGTTGCGGCAAATCCAACATCATGGATGCCGTGCGCTGGGTGCTGGGCGAGAGCAAGGCCAGCGAGCTGCGCGGCGAGTCCATGCAGGACGTGATCTTCAACGGCACCAACACCCGCAAGCCGGCCAGCCGCTCCAGTGTGGAGCTGGTGTTTGACAATGCCGACCACCGCGCCGGCGGCCAATGGGGCCAGTTTGGCGAGATCGCTGTGAAGCGTGTGCTGACGCGCGACGGCGGATCAAGCTACTTCATCAACAACCAGCCGGTGCGTCGCCGCGATGTGCAGGACGTTTTTCTGGGCACCGGCCTGGGCCCGCGCGCCTACGCCATCATTGGCCAGGGCACCATCAGCCGCATCATTGAATCCAAGCCGGAAGAGCTGCGCCTGTTCCTGGAAGAGGCCGCAGGCGTGTCCAAATACAAGGAGCGCCGCCGCGAGACCGAGAACCGCCTCTCGGACACCCGCGAAAACCTGACCCGCGTGGAAGACATCCTGCGTGAGCTCAACGCCAACCTGGAGAAGCTGGAAAAGCAGGCCGAGGTGGCCAAGAAATACAACGCGCTGCAAAGCGAGGTGACGCAGAAGCAGCACCAGCAATGGTTTCTGAAGCGCGCGGAGGCCCTGGCCGACCAGACCAAGGTGCAGACCGATGGTCTGGCTGCCGTCAATGCGCTGGAAGCGCGCATGGCCGACCTGCGCCATATCGAAGCGGAGCTCGAGGCCGTGCGCCAGGCCCATTACGCAGCCGGTGACCAGGTCAACCAGGCCCAGGGCCTGCTGTACGAAGCCAGCACCGACGTGGGCCGTCTCGAGGCCGAGATCCGCTTTGTCGTCGAAGGCCGCCAGCGCGTGGAGCAACGCCTGGTCACGCTCAAGGAACAGATTGCCCAATGGGCCACGCGCAAGCAAGACGCGCACGAAGAAATGGAGCGCCTGGCCGAACTGGCCCTGCACGGCGAGGAACAGGCCGAGTTGCTGGCTGCCCAGGTGGAAGACCAGGCCCAGCAGTTGCCCGAAATGGAAGAGGCCCTGGCCAAGGCCCAGGGTGCCGCCAATGACCAGCGCGGCGCGGTGATGCAGGTGCAGCAGCAGATCCAGGTGCTGGCCGCCGAGCAGCGCAGCATCGAAGAGCAAAGCCGCGGCCTGGTGAGCCGGCGCGAGCGTCTGGGCACCGACCGCAATGCACTGGCCGCCCCGGACGAGGCCCGTCTGCTGGACATGCAGCAGCAGCTGGAAGCGTCGCAGGAAGCGCACGAGATCGCCCAGGAGCGCCTGCATACGCTGCAGGAATCCGTGCCCGAGCTGGATGAAGCCAGGCGCAATGCGCAGCAGGCCGTCAATACCGAATCCGCACGCCAGTCGGATCTGTCGGCGCGCATGGAAGCACTCAAGGCCTTGCAGGAAAA
>CANBTQ010000128.1 GCA_947372425.1 Comamonadaceae bacterium
TGCCGCCGCGCCAGCACCGCTCACCGGCGAACAGGCGCTGCGCCAGATGTTTGACCAGCGCGATGCCAAGCACGGGGTGCAGGTCTTTGCCAACCGCGCCAGCCTGAAGATCGGTCGCGATGCGCTCGACTTTGCGGTGCAGTCCGACAAGGCCGGCTACCTGTATGTGGCGCTGGCCGGCTCCGACAACCAGTCGGTTTACCTGCTGTTCCCCAACGACCTCGACAGCGGCAACCGCATCGAGGCCGGGCAGAAGCTGCAGCTGCCGCGGCCCACCTGGCGCGTCAAGGCCGGCGGTCCGGCCGGCACCGACCACCTGCTGGTGCTGGTGGCCGACGCGCCGCGCGACATCAGCATGCTGGCCGACAGCAAGGCCGGGCCCTTCATGGTCTCGCTCAACGATGCCAAGGGCCGGGCCCAGCTGGGTGCCTTGCTGACCAATTCGCAGGCCGGCGGCAGCGCCCAGTGTGCCGCTGGTGGTGCCCGCAGTGCCATCTGTTCTGACGCCTTTGGTGCGGCCCTGATGGCCGTGGAGGAGACCCCGTGAAATTGCTGAAAACCCTTTCCCTGGCCGTGGTGCTGTGTGGCCTGGCCGGCCTGGCCGTTGCGGCCGACAAAAAGGCGCAACAAAAAGACGCATATGACAGCGGCGGCATTCGCGGCGCCGTGACCGATGCGGCCGACGGTTGGCTGGTGTCGCCCGCCGAGGCGCAGGCCTTTCAGGGCCAGCAGGGTTTTGACGAGCCGCCGGCCCTGCGCCCCAAGGCCATCGTGCCCGGCATCGACATCGTCAAGCCCGAGCCGGCACCCGACCTGAAGGTGAAAGCGCCCTTTGCCATTGCGGTGCAGTTCAAGGGCCAGCCCGATGCCGTGATCGTGCCGTCCAGCTTCAAGGTGCTGTATGGCGCGCTCAAGATCGACATCACCAGCCGCATCACCAAATTCGTCAAGGTCACCGAGCAGGGCTTTGCGCTGGAGAACGCGCAAATTCCGGTGGGCAAGCACCGGCTCACGCTGCAGGTGCAGGACGACAAGCAGCGCCAGGCCGAACGCGAACTGCGCTTCGAAGTGGAGTAGGGCGCTGTGACCCGGTTGTCGCCGCAACTGCACCGGGCCTGGCGCTGGCTGGCCGTGCTGCTGGCCCTGGCCTTGGCTTGCGGGCTGGCACGGGCCCAGAGCGATGAAATCGATGCCGAATTCAAGAAGCCCGACGCGGCCGAGCAGCAGCGCCTGACCCGGTTGATGAACGAGCCGGTGCCGCCCGAGCTGTCCGGCAACGCGCTGGTGGAGTACTTCTGGGACAAGGAGCTGGCCGCCCGCATCCTGGGCGAGCTGCCGCGTCGCGAAACCATTTTGCGGGCCGCCGTGGCCGCCACCGGCCACCCCGGTTTCAAACGCAATCTGGGGCAGCTGCTGCTGACCCGTGGCCAGGTGGCCGAGGGCAATACGCTGATGCAGCAGGCCGCCAGCGAGGGCGGGCCGCTGGAGTACGTCTTCTCGTCTGCCTCCATGGTGTGCGACTTCTTCATGCAGAACCGCGATGCCGAAGCCCGGGCGCTGGCGCAGGAGGTGGATGTCAAGATCGGCAACCTGCTGCGGCGCGTGCGCGACCCGGAAAAGCAGGTCAAGCTCTGGCGTTCCGCGGCCCGGCGCGACACCTGCCTGTCCCTGCTGGAAGACCGCGTCGGCCACACCCGGCAGGCCACCGAGTTTGCCCGCTCCGCCGAACAATATGCCCGCATGGCGCTGGCCCAGATGGCCAGCCAGAGCCAGGCGGCCTCGCGCAACGGCGTGCTGATTGATGTGTCGGCCGCCATTGCGCGCAAGCTCGACGCCAGCCTGGCGGTGGACCACCTCAACGATGCCGAAAAAGTGCTCAAGGAATACGTGCGTTTTTCGGCCGACTACCAGCTGCCGGTGGGCAAGCAATCGGACCTCTACGAGCACGCCGGCCACCTGCGTCTGGCACAGCGCGAGTTTGTGCAGGCCGAGCGTTTTTTGCGCAAATCCGACGCGGTGCTGGCGGGCATGGGCATGACAGCCCTGTCGCGTGCCCGCATGGGCGACGCGCGCGACATCCTGCTGGCCCTGATCGGCCAGCACAAATGGAGCGCCGCACTGGCCGAGCTGGAGCGGCTGGACCAGGTTCCGGCCGAGGACGGCGCCGCCCGCCGTGGCGGCCCGCTGGCGCTGGTGCGGGGTGTGGTGTATCTGGAAACCGGCCGGGCGGCCGAGGCCGTGGCGCCGCTGGAAATGGCGGCCAACAACGCCCGCGCGCAATACGGTGCCGGCCACTTCTTCGCGGCCCAGACCAGCGGCCTGCAGGGTGCGGCCCTGTGGCGCAGCGGCCAGGCTGCCAACCGCAGCCGCGCGCTGGCCCTGCTCAAGGCGGCGGTGCGCGATTACATGGCCCCGGCCAACGCCGACTTTCAGGAGTCCATCGGCGTGCGCAAGGAGATCCGCGAAATCATTTTCTCGGCCTATCTGGATGCGGCAGCCGGCACCTCGGTACAAGAAGCGCTGGAGGCCATGGGCCCGGCCGACTGGGCCCGTGGCGGCGTGGTCAAGGACGCGCTGAATGACGCGGCCGTGCGCTCCTCGGCCGCCACCCCGGCACTGGCCGACGTGGTGCGCCAGGAGCAGGATGCCAAGAACGAGATCGCCGGCCTGCGCCGCTTTCTCTCGGGCGAGCTCGGCTCCAGTGAAACACCACTGCCCCAGGTGGCGGCCCAGATGCGCGAGCGCATTGCCGTGCTGGAGGCCGAACGCAACCGCTTGCAGGCCGAGGTGAAAGCCAAGTTTCCCAACTACGACCGGCTGATCCATCCGCAGGCCCCCACGGTGCAGGACGTCGCGCAAAAGCTCGGCCCCGATCAGGCACTGCTGCTGGTGTTGCCGGCCCGCAGCGCGGTCTATGTCTGGGCCATCAGCAGCGACCGGCCGCCCGCCTTTGTGCAGGCCGGCATGGACGAGGCGCGCGTGACGCAGCTGGTGGCGCGCCTGCGCAAGCAGCTGGATTTCGGCTCCGAGCGCAGTGCCGGCACCGTGTTTGACGCAGGCGCGGCCTTTGAGCTGTACGACAAGCTGCTGGCCCCGGTGGATGCGGTGCTGGCCGGCAAGTCCATGCTGATCGTGGCGGCCGGCGGGGCGCTCAGCCAGCTGCCCTTCGGCCTGTTGCAAACCCGCCCGGGCGGCACGCTGGACGGGCAGGCCCCCTGGCTGATCCGCCAGGCCTCGGTCTCCCAGGTGCCCAGCCTGTCGTCCTGGCTGGCCATCAAATCACTGGCCCGGGCCAAGTCGGCACCGCAGGCCTTTGCCGGCTGGGCCGATCCGGTGTTTGATCTGCAGCGTGCCCAGGCCGAGCCGGCAGCGCCCAAGCCGGGCACGCGCAGTGTGGTGCTGACGCGGGCCGCTGCGCAGTCTGCCGGTGGCGCAGAAGCCATTGCCGCCGCGGACCAGCCCGCGCTCAAATACGCCGAGATACCCAGCCTGCCCGATACGCGCGAAGAACTGCAGTCGATTGCCGCCGCGCTCAAGGCCGACCCGGCACAAGACCTGCTGCTGGGCAGCCGTGCCACGCGCGACAGCGTGCTGGCGGCCAGCCGCAGCGGCCTGCTGGTCAGCAAGCGGGTGCTGGCCTTTGCCACCCACGGCCTGATGGCCGGCGACCTGCCCAACCTGACACAGCCCGCGCTGGCCCTGGCCGCCACCGGCCGCGAAGAGCAGGATCCGCTGTCGGCCCTGCTGACGCTGGAAGATGTGCTGACGCTCAAGCTCAATGCCGACTGGGTGGTGCTGTCGGCCTGCAATTCGGCGGCCGAAGACGGCCGCGGCGACGAGGTGATGAGCGGGCTGGCACGCGGCTTCTTCTATGCCGGCAGTCGCTCGTTATTGGTCACGCACTGGGCGGTGGAAAGCGAATCGGCGCGTCTGCTCACCACCGAAACCTTCCGCCACTACGCGGCCAACCCGGCCGCACCCAAGGCCGAGAGCCTGCGCCAGGCCATGCTGGCGGTGATGGCCCTGCCGCAATACCGGCACCCGGCCTTCTGGGCGCCGTATGTGCTGGTGGGCGAGGGCGGGCGTTAGGCGGTGCCGGCCTTTCGGGCAATGCGGTCCCAATCCTTCAGGGTCTGAGCCATGCGGTTTTTGGCATCTGCATGGCTTTTGCTGACGATTCCGGTCAGGCGCTGGCGCAGCACCGGATCCGGAGGCGGTGCGGCCAGTTCCTTGAGCCGGTCTATCACCAGCATCAGCACCTGAAAGCTGCCTGAATTCAGCGCCAGGGTGAGCGGCGTCTGGCCATCGTCGGCCGCGTCCTGCACATCGGCCCCGTGCTGCACCATGTGCTTGACCAGGCCGGCCTTGCCCTGCGCGCAGGCCCAGTGCAGCGGCACCAGACCGCCCTCCAGCCTGGCATTGAAATCGGCGCCAATGGCCAGCAGCTCCGGCGCCAGCGGCCAGCCACAGGCCTTGATCATTTGCAGGAGTTTCCAGTCATTCATCGGGTGTGGGGTGCCAGGGTTGGGGTGGCGGCGGATGCGCCGTACGCTGGAGTCTCGCACACTGCAAAAATGGAGCTGCCCCAGGCGCGCCAGACGCAGGGGTTCACCGCCGCGGCTAAGCCTGCCGGCCCGCGCCCATGATGCGGTTCAAAGCCGTGTTGTAGACGTGGTAGTTTTTGTTGGCCAGGTTGAGCTCACGCACCCGGTCCAGCAGGTCGCGCACTTCGTTGGCAATGGTGTGGCTCTTGCCTTCCTTGCCCAGCATGCCGATCAGCAGGCCGCACAGGTTGACCAGGATGACCTCGTTGTTGGGCAGCTTTTGGGCCGCCGTGCGCAGCAGGTTGGCGCCGCCCAGCAGATCACCCTTCTTGGCCAGCGTCACGCCCTGGTTGTTGATGGACACCACCTCGTTGCGTGATTCATCAATCAGGGCCTGGCCCTCGTCCACCATGCCGTGGGCCTTGAAGAGCGCACCTATGGTGTTGGAGATTTCGGTGCTTTCGTGGTTGTTGCGCACCACCTCCTGCAGCATCTTGCAGGCCGACTCTCTTTTGCCCAGCTTGAGCAGCGCGTCGGCCAGTTCGATGGACACCTCGCTGCTGACCTTGCCACCCACACTCTCGATCAGCTTTTCGGCCTCTGCCATGGCTGCGTCGGCCTTGTCGGTCTGGCCCAGGGTCTGGTAGACCGCGCATTCGGCGGCGGTGGTCTGGATCATGGCTTCGGTCTGGTAGCGGAACTCTTTGCGGCTTTGTGCCAGGGTCTTGAGGGCCTCGGCCGGCTGGTTGCGCTCGGCATAGACGCGGGCCAGGCTGGCATAGGCGGCAGGCGATTTGTTGGGCGAAAACTCGCTGATCTTGATGCTTTTCTCCAGCGCGTTTTGCGCCACCTCCAGCGAGCCATTGCGGTACGCGGTTTCGCCCAGCATTTTTTGCCGCGCGGAGGAATTGGGCGAGATCTTGACGGCGTTCAACAGCACCTGCTCCGCCTCTTCAGAGTCGCCCTGGATGGCGCAGGTCTTGGCCAGCCAGTCGGACGCTTCCATGTAAACCCCGTTTTCGCTCAGCACCTGCCTGAAGATGGATTTGGCCTCGGCGTACTTTCTGTGGTGAAAGCAAATTTTGCCCATGCCGGTTTGCGCCCAGGGCACTGCACGCAGCGCCAGAATCGATTCGAACAGTGCGGCCGCGCCGTCGAAGTCACCCATGCCCAGCAGCAGTTCGCTCTTGACCCGCAAGATCTCCTGCGGAAACAGCACCCGGGCCTTGAGCTGCTGGTCGCATTGGGCCACCGCGTCGGCATAGTGGAGCGCCCGGATGGAGGCCTCGATCGGGGCCAGTACCTGCTTGCGGGCAATCAGCCGCTCCAGCCGGCTTTCCAGCAGCACCTGGTTGATCGGCTTGAGCAGGTAGTCGTCGGGCCGCACCTCGGCCGCACCCAGCACCATCTCGGCCGTCTTTTCTGCCGTGACCATGACCCAGACGGTGGACACGCCGATGTGGTTTTTTTGCCGGGCCTCCTCCAGCACCTGCTGCCCGTTGGCGCCGTGTCCCAGATTGAAGTCGCAAATCACGATGTCGTAACGGGTGCTGCTGAGCAGGCCGATGGCATCCTTGCCATTGCTGGCGGTTTCGATCGCGCTCACCCCCATGGTTTTGACAAATTCCCGCAGCATGGTGCGCATGCCCTGGAAGTCGTCAATGATCAGAACGCTGGCTTGGCGCAGGGAAAAGGTCATGGTGCTACTCCGGTCCGGTGCGCCTCAGGGCAGCCTTACTACAAAGCATCCCCCGCCCAGGCTGCCGCCGTTTTCAATCGACAGGGTGCCGCAGCGCCCGGCATTGCGGTGCAGCTTGGCCACCTGATCGGAGAAGTAAAAGCCCAGACCGGTGCTGCCGGTTTCAAAGTTCACGCCCTGGTTGCCGCTCAGGTCTTCCTGCCGCAGCAGAAATTCCGGGTAGCCCTGGCCATTGTCTTCCACGCGCAGCTCCAGCCGCTGGCCTGTGACGCGGGCGATGACGTGGATACGGTCGCGGGTGTAGTGGTAGGCATTGTTCAGGGCGTTGAGCAGCACGCCCTTGAGCAGCTCGCGTTCCACGTACCAGTAGCAGTCGGGCGCGCAGTCCACGCTGGCGACAATGCCCTTGAAGTCCATCATGGGCTGGTTTTGCATCAGCGCCTCTTCAATCAGCTCGGCCATGGACTGCTCGCTGATGTCCACCGGGTAGATGGCCTTGCCCATCTTGTACAGGCTCAGCAGTTCCACCAGGTTCAGGTTCATGCGGTGGGCCTGGTAGATCATGCGGCCCAGGTCTTCGAAGGCCGGCGTGTCGCGGCGGTCGCGGCATTGCAGCGCGATGCGCTCCAGTGCGCTGACCTGCAGGTTCAGTGAGTTCTTCATGTCGTGAATCGATGAAGCAATCAAATCGGTAAAGCTGACTTCGTCGTGCAACATGTGTTGTGTCTCCCTGTATGGGCGCGCCCGCAGGGCGCGGGTGGCCATGAAACGCGCTGTCACGGTGTATTCGGGCGCATGGTATGCCGCAGGCAGGGGATAACTCAATGCGGCGGACTCGCCCTGTTGCTGCCGGGCCGCACTTTTGCACTTACCATTGCCCCGAACTGAAAAGAACAACGGGACACCACCATGCACAGCGCAATCTCCGGGCTATGGCCGGCCCTTTTGCAACCGCTTGACACGCGTGGCGCACCGGACACTGCCGCCACACGGGAGCACGCCCGCGCCATGCTGGACGCCGGCTGCGACGGCATCACCCTGTTTGGCACCACCGGCGAGGGGCCGGCCTTCAGCGTGGCCGAGCGCACGGCCCTGCTGGAGGCCCTGCTGCAGGGCGGTGTGCGCCCGGACCAGATCGTGCTGACCATCAGCGCGGTGGCCCTGGATGATGCCATTGCGCTGGGCCGTCATGCCTTGGCCTGCGGGGTGCAGCGCCAGATGCTGATGCCGCCGTTTTACTTTCGCCAGCCGCGCGACGCCGGCATTGTGCAGGCCGTGAGCGAGGTGGTGCAGGGCATTGGCAGCGCTGCACTGCAGCTGGTGCTGTACCACTTTCCGGCCATCAGCAGCGCCGGCTTTTCATTTGCCGCCATTGCCGAGTTGCTGCGCCGCCACCCCCAGAACATCGTGGGCGTGAAGGACAGCAGCGCCGATTTGCCCCATACCCTGGGCTTGGTGGCGGCCTTTCCCACGCTGTCGGTGCTGGTGGGTGCCGAGCCGCATGCCGCCCCGGTGCTGCGAGCCGGTGGTGCTGGTTCGATTTGCGGTCTGGCCAACCTGGCGCCCCATGTGATGCGGCGCATTGTCAGCGCGCCGGCTGCAGTGTCGGCAGCCGATGAACAGCGGATGACGCGTCTGCTGGCGCTGCATGCCGTGCTGCCCGATCTGCCCTTTGTGCCGGTGTACAAAACCCTGCAGGCCGAGCAAAGCGGCGATGACAACTGGCTCCGGGTACGCGCGCCCCTGTGTATGCTCGAGCCCCGGGAAGCGCAAGCGGTGCGGCAGGCCTACCGCGCCATCGGCGACTTGCTGCAAGGCTGCTGAGCCCGCTGTGCGCCCGTCCCCATTATTTAAAAGAGCTGAGACCATGAAGACACATCCAACCCCCGGCGCACGCCCTGCGCACCTCAACCGCCGCAGTC
>CANBTQ010000129.1 GCA_947372425.1 Comamonadaceae bacterium
CCGGCTGAGGCAGTGCAGTTTCACTACACCCCCAGCACCGGCACGGTGGTCAACAACGGCCACACCATCCAGGTGAACCTGGAGGGCGACAACAGCATCACCGTGCGCAACTCCACCTACAAGCTGCTGCAGTTCCACTTCCACACCCCGTCAGAAGAAATGGTCAACGCCAAGCGCTACGCCATGGTGGCGCACCTGGTGCACAAGAACGAGGCCGGCCAACTGGCCGTGGTGGCGGTGCTGCTGGAGGTGGGTGAGCCCAACCCCTTGGTCAACACGGTTTGGACCTACATGCCGCTGGATACCAACGACCAGGTGCGCATGCCGGACGGTGTGGTCGACATGAATGAAATCCTGCCGGCCGACCAGCGCTATTACCAGTACTTCGGCTCACTCACCACGCCGCCTTGCACCGAGGGTGTGTTGTGGATGGTGATCAAGCAGCCCCTGCGCATCAGCCCGGAGCAGTTCCGGCTATTCAGCCAGCAGTTTCCGTTCAATGCGCGGCCGGTGCAGGCGGTGAATGGGCGGCCGGTTCGGGAAGCGAAGTAGGTTGTTTTCTTAGTCCTCGCTTTTTTAACTCCCCCATCCCCCCCGCCCCTTACCCCCCGTCGGGGTAAGGGGAGCCTTTAACAGCCGATTTGGTTGTCTCACGCCGAATACGGAATTAATTGCGGTGCGCTGCCACCGCTTTTGTAAGCCGACATTTCGTGCCGGCAGTTCTGAGCGCCGGATAAGTGTGGAGCCGCGTGCGATTTGCGAGCTACGCCGCAAAAAGCGCTCTGGGCAATAACCGCCACTTGCACCAAAACGCAGCCCCAACGCCAACCCAAAAAAACCGATCCCGGTAAGGCCCTGGCCGAAGCGAAAAAGCAAAATCGGCTGTCCGCTTTAAGCTCCCCTTACCCCGGCGGGGGGTAAGGGGCGGGGGGGATGGGGGAGTTAAAACACTGCCAAAAAACCAACTACTTAGCCAACGCCCGCAACGCCAACTTAATCCCCTCACTAACCCCCACATCCGCCGGCAAAGCCTTCAAAGAAGCGGCAGCTTCCTTGTCGCTATACCCCAGCGCCAGCAGCGCCTGCAAGATATCCGACTGCGCACCACTCGCAGCCCCCAGCGGCGCACCGATGTCGGCCCCCAGCTTGCCCTTGAGCTCCAGCAGCAGGCGCTCAGCGGTCTTCTTGCCAATGCCCGGCACCTTGATCAGATACCCGGCTTCCTGCAAAGTGACCGCCTGCGCCAGGTCGGCCACGCTCATGCCGGACAACACGGACAGTGCCGTGCGTGGTCCGACCCCGGTAATCTTGATCAATTGCCTGAATGCTTCACGCTCGGTGGCATTGGCAAAACCGTAAAGGATTTGCGCGTCTTCGCGCACCACAAAGTGGGTCAGCAGCGAGACCTTTTCGCCCAGCGCCGGCAGGTTGTAAAACGTGCTCATGGGTACATGGACCTCGTAACCCACGCCGCCGCAGTCCACCAGAACCTGGGGCGGGTTCTTGTCGCTCAAAGTGCCGGTGAGCTTGCCTATCATTTTGTGCCTATCATGGGGGTTACCTGTTCCGTTTGCCGTGAGGAATTATCAGCTTGATTCTCAGACACCTGTTCGCCCCGCTGAACAACACCCGCCTGTCGCACCTCTGCGGCCCCACCGATGAACACCTGCGCACGATTGAGCTGGCGCTGGAGGTGCGTATTGCGCACCGCCACGAGCAGTTCAAGGTGGAAGGCCCCAAGGTCAAGGCCCAGCGCGCCATGGACATGCTGCAGGCCCTGTACGAGATGGCAGCCCGACCAATCACACCGGCCACCGTGCAGCTGATGCTGTCGGGCGACGGTTCGGCCGAGGCCAGCGACGGGCCGGGCCTGCTGACACGCCGGGCCGAGCTCAAGCCGCGCACGCAGAACCAGGCCGTGTACCTGGACAACATCGCGGAGTTCGACATCACCTTTGGCATAGGCCCGGCCGGCACCGGCAAGACCTATCTGGCCGTGGCCGCCGCCGTCGACGCCCTGCAGCGCAGTGCGGTGCAGCGCATCGTGCTGACGCGCCCGGCCGTGGAAGCCGGCGAGCGCCTGGGCTTTTTGCCGGGTGACCTGAACCAGAAGGTGGACCCGTACCTGCGCCCGCTTTACGACGCGCTGTATGACCTGATGGGCTATGAACAGGTGCACAAGGCCTTCGAGCGCCAGGCGCTGGAGATTGCCCCGCTGGCCTTCATGCGCGGGCGCACGCTGAACAATGCCTTTGTGATTCTGGACGAGGCACAGAACACCACGCCCGAGCAGATGAAGATGTTTCTGACCCGCGTGGGCTTTGGCACCAAGACCGTCATCACGGGTGACGTCAGCCAGATTGATCTGCCCAAGGCGCAGATGAGCGGCCTGGTGGAGGCCGAGCGCATACTGCGCCGCGTGCCCGGCATTGCCATTACCCGCCTGACCAGCGCCGACATCGTGCGCCACCCGCTGGTGGCGCGCATTGTGGACGCCTATGACGCGGCCCGCCTGAGCGATCTGCCGCCCATTGCGGTGCCCGAGGCCGAGCTTGAATTGCCACGCGTGGGCTTGCCCAAAACCCGGTCATCCCGCGCCAAAACCGTTGGCGTGAAATAGAAGGAAGTTGCCCCCATGCTGTCTGATCTGTCGCTCTCGTTGCAATTCGGCCCCATCAAGTATGCCGAGCGCCACCGCAAGGCCCTGCCCCGCCACAAGGTGACGCGCTGGATTCGCCATGCGCTGGCGACCAACGCCGAAATCACGGTGCGCATCGTCGATGCCGAAGAAGGCCAAACTCTGAACCGCGATTTCCGCAAAAAGGACTACGCCACCAATGTGCTGACCTTTGACTACACGCAGGAACCCGTGGTCACCGCCGACCTGGTACTGTGCGCGCCGGTGGTGGCCCAAGAGGCCAAGGAACAAGGCAAGACCCTGCAAGAGCACTACGCGCACCTGATCGTGCACGGCACACTGCATGCCCAGGGCTGGGACCATGAACTGAACGAGGATGCCCAGGTGATGGAATTGCGCGAGACCGAAATCATGGCCCGACTGGGATTCAAGAACCCCTACTGATTCCGCTTGGGGCGCAGGCCGTCCCCGCTCAGTGCGGGTCCGCAGGCTGTGGCGCCACCCGCATAGGGATGGTGATAGGCCCGTCGTTCACCAGTTCCACCGCCATCTCGGTCGCAAAGCGACCGGTCTGCACAATCGGGTGCGCAGCGCGCGCTTGGGCCACAAAGTAGTCAAACAGTTCGCGCCCCAAGGCCGGGGCTGCGGCATTGGTAAAGCTGGGCCGGTTGCCGCCGGTGGTATCGGCCGCCAGGGTGAACTGGCTGACCAGCAGCAGGCCTCCCTGTGTGCCGGCGCCATCCAGGTTCTGGATGCTCAGGTTCATTTTTCCATTGGCGTCGCCAAACACGCGCAGCTTCAGAATCTTGGCCAGCAGTTTGTCGGCCTCGGCTTTGGTATCGCCCTGCTCGGCACAGACCAGCACCAGAAAGCCGCGGCCGATTTCTCCAATCACCTCGCCTTCAACCGTGACCTTGGCCCGGCTGACACGTTGCACCAGAGCCAGCATTGCGTGCGATCAGGCCAGTGTCACGCGCGCAAACTTGCGCTTGCCCACCTGCAGCACATAGGTGCCGGCGCAGAGCTTGAGCCCCTTGTCGCTGACCACCGCGCTGTCGATGCGCACGCCGCCGCCGTCAATCAGGCGGTTGCCTTCACCGCTGGACGCGGCCAGTCCGGCCGACTTGAGCAGGGCGCCAATGCCGATGGCGGCACCGCCCTCGCCCAGGGGCAGGCTGATCTCGGCAATCTCGTCGGGCACGCCGCCTTTGCTGCGATTGATAAAGTCCTGCTCCGCCGCCTCGGCGGCAGCGGCCGAATGGAAGCGGGCCGTGATTTCCTTGGCCAGGGCCACCTTGGCGTCCTTGGGGTTGCGCCCGGCTTCCACCTCGGCCTGCAGCGCGGAAATAGCGGCTTCGCTCTGGAAGCTCAGGAGCGTGTACCACTTCCACATCAACACGTCGGAGATGCTCAAGACCTTGGCAAACATGGTGTTGGGCTCTTCGGAGATGCCGATGTAGTTGTTCTTGCTCTTGGACATCTTCTCCACGCCGTCCGTGCCTTCGAGCAGGGGCATGGTCAGAATGCACTGCGGCTCCTGGCCGTATTCGGATTGCAGATGACGGCCCATCAGCAGGTTGAACTTCTGGTCGGTGCCGCCCAATTCCAGATCGCTCTTGAGGGCCACGCTGTCGTAGCCCTGCATCAGCGGATACAGGAACTCGTGCACGGCAATCGGCGTGCCGGCCTTGAAGCGGTCGTGGAAGTCGTTGCGCTCCATCATGCGCGCCACGTTGTAGCGCGAGGCCAGCTGGATCATGCCGCGTGCGCCCAGCGGGTCACTCCACTCGCTGTTGTAGCGGAACTCGGTCTTTTCCGGGTCCAGCACCAGGCTGGCCTGTTTGAAGTAGGTTTGTGCGTTGACCTTGATCTGCTCGGCCGTCAGCGGCGGACGGGTGGTGTTGCGCCCGCTCGGGTCACCAATCATGCTGGTGAAGTCGCCCATCAGGAAGATCACCGTGTGCCCGAGATCCTGCAGTTGGCGCAGCTTGTTGAGCACCACGGTATGACCGATATGGATGTCGGGGGCCGTCGGGTCCAGGCCCAGCTTGATGCGCAGAGGCATGCCGGTGGCTTCGGAGCGCGCCAGCTTCTTCACCCAATCGTCCTGCGGGATCAGATCCTCACAACCACGCAGGGTCACGGCCAGCGCCTCACGAACACGATCGGACATAGGTAAAGTTGGGCTTGAGGCTTGATTCATAAGGGTTTTCAGGCTGGCAGAAAGGCCGGTGGCCGCTATACTGCGGGACCATTCCTGCAACGCGCAAGGAACCGGCGACCACCGATTTTAGTCGCCCCGTCTTTGCCCCCTGGAGCCCCGATTTGAAAAGCGCCTTAGCCCGCACTGTGGAAGAACTGTTGTCCCGCACAACAGCCCTTCTGGCCCGCCACCCCAAACGCATCACCGCCACCATTGCCGCCCTGCTGCTGACCGGCACCGGCTTTACTTTTGCCGTCGCCAACCTGGCCCCTGATGCCTCGCAGCTGCCGGTGCGCAGCGTGAGCGAAGCACTCGCCACACCCGACCTGGGTGCCCAGATCTCCGGTCTGCAGACACAGGCTTTGAACCTGTACCGCTCCGACCTGACGCGCTCCACGGATACGGCCGAAACCCTGTTCAAACGCATGGGTGTGATTGACCCGCAGGCCGCAGCTTTTCTGCGCAGCAACCCGCTGGCGCAAAAGAACCTGCTCGGCCATGCCGGCCGCACGGTAACGGCACAAGCCGGCAGTGACAACACGCTGCAGCGCCTGCAGGCGCGCTGGAGTCCCGATGAAGACGGCACCTTCAAGCGCCTGACCATCACGCGGGAGGCCGCCGGCTTCAATGCCGCACTGGAAAGTCTGCCCCTGGCGGCGACCACCCGCATGGCCAGCGGCACCATCAGCTCCTCGCTGTTTGCGGCCACAGACGCGGCACGCATTCCGGATTCGGTCGCCAACCAGTTGGCGGACATCTTCTCCGGTGATATCGATTTCCACCGTGCACTGCGCAAGGACGACCGCTTCTCGGTGGTTTACGAGGCGCTGGAAGGTGACGGAGAACCCCTGCGTGCCGGTCGCGTGCTCAGCGCTGAATTTGTCAACGCCGGCAAGACGTACCAGGCCATGTGGTTTCAGGAACCGGTGGCGGCAGGACACGCGGCAGCCAAGGGTGGCTACTACACCCTGGCCGGCGAGAGCCTGCGCCGCGCTTTCCTGGCTGCGCCGCTGGCCTTTTCACGCATCACCAGCGGCTTCAAGATGCGCTTCCACCCCATCTTGCAAGTCTGGCGCGCGCACCTGGGTGTTGATTACGCAGCCCCCGTGGGCACTGCGGTGCGCAGCGTGGGCGATGGCGTGGTCGAGTTCGCGGGTGTGCAGAGCGGTTATGGCAATGTGGTCAAGGTCCGGCACCAAAACCAGATCAGCACGGTTTACGCACACCTGAGCCGAATCAACGTGCGCGTGGGCCAGGCCGTGCCCCAGGGCCAGGTCATTGGCCTGGTCGGCATGACCGGCTGGGCTACCGGCCCGCATCTGCATTTTGAGTACCGTGTCAACGGCGTCTACCATGACCCGCAAACCGTGGCCCGGCGCAACGACACGGTTCCCGTCACCGCCGCACTGAAGCCGGTCTTTGACAAGGCTGCGGCACAGGCCCGCCTCGCCTTGGATGCGGCCAGCCAGCTGCAGTTCAGCAGCATCGAATAGACCACCGGAAAGCGGGACGACTTGACGCAGCTGTTTGCCGGGTTGATGTCGGGTACCTCACTGGACGGCGTGGATGCCGTGCTGGTGGATTTTTCAGCCAGTCCGGCCCGCGTGCTGGGCCATGTGGCAGCCCCCTTTCCCGACGCCCTGCGGCAGGAACTGCTGCGACTCAACACCGCGGGCGACAACGAACTGCACCGCGCCGCACTGGCAGGCAATGCACTGACGCGGGTCTATGCCAGCGTGGTGGGGCAATTGCTGCAAGCTTGCCAGGTTGCGCCTGCGGCGGTGCGCGCCATCGGCGCACATGGGCAGACCGTGCGCCACCAGCCCCTACTTTGTGATGGAACCGGCTACACCATCCAGTTGAACCAACCTGCACTGTTGGCGGAATTGACGGGTATCGATGTGGTGGCCGACTTCCGCAGCCGTGACGTGGCCGCGGGCGGCCAGGGTGCGCCGTTGGTGCCACCGTTTCACCAAGCTTTTTTCGGCGGCCTGCCCGGCACCAACTGCGTGCTCAATATCGGCGGCATCTCCAACATCACCGTGCTGGATGCGGACAAGCCAGACGGCGTCATCGGTTTTGACTGCGGGCCCGGCAATGCACTGATGGATGCCTGGTGCCTGGAACATACCGGTGCCGCCTATGACGACCGTGGCAACTGGGCAGCAGGCGGCACCGTGCAGGAAGATTTGCTGCAACGCCTGCTGGATGAGACCTTCTTCCATCGGCCGCCTCCCAAAAGCACAGGGCGCGATCTGTTCAACACCCCGTGGCTGCAAGCCAAACTGCAGGGCTTTGCCGCCGTTCTGCCGCAGGATGTGCAAGCCACCTTGACCGAGCTGACAGCACGCAGCTGCGCCGATTGCGTGCGCAGGTTTGCGCCTTCGGCTCAGGGCCTGATTGTGTGCGGCGGCGGGGCACTGAACACACACCTGATGCGGCGCCTACAGCAACTGGTGCCGGACTGCGCCGTGTCAGCCTCCGACCGTTTTGGCCTGCCTGCGCTGCAGGTGGAAGCCACGGCCTTTGCCTGGCTAGCCAGGCAATGTGTGGAACGGAAAACCGCCAGCCTGAAAAGCGTTACGGGCGCCAGAGGCGCCCGCATATTGGGTGCAATGTACCCTGCGTGACCAGGGCAGCGGCACCTCAGGTCGAAAACGATGAGCCGCAACCACAGGTGGTCGTGGCATTCGGATTCTTGATCACAAACTGCGCACCCTGCAGATCTTCCTTATAGTCAATCTCGGCGCCCACCAGGTACTGGTAGCTCATGGCGTCGATCAACAACGACACACCGTTCTTGGTCATGGTGGTGTCGTCTTCGTTGGTGATCTCGTCAAAGGTGAAACCGTATTGAAAGCCGGAGCATCCGCCACCCTGCACGAACACGCGCAGCTTCAAATCGGGGTTGCCCTCTTCGGCAATCAGGTCTGCTACCTTGGCCGCCGCACTGTCGGTAAAAAGGATGGGGGCTGGCATTTCGGTCTGGATATTTTCGGCTACGGCGCTCATAGATGACTCCTGTCAAATCGGTAATGGCTCAATACTACAGCAAATCGCTCGGGAATTCTGTCAAGGGTTATTTGCCGCCAGTGTCAGTGCGGGCTTTTCCTCGCCTTCCAGCAAGGGACGCAACTGGCCACGGATCAGGGCCCCCTGGTGCATCTCCAGCGCCTTGTATTCCACATCCCCGTCAATGCGTGCCTTGGGCTGCAATTCCAGCATGTGCTGCGCCACCACCGGCCCCTTGAC
>CANBTQ010000130.1 GCA_947372425.1 Comamonadaceae bacterium
CCGCTGGACCCGGACCAGGAAGAGTGCCCGATCTGCACCAAGGTGGTCCACACACCGCCCTCCACCTGGACGCTGTTTCGCCTGTGGCGTTTTGCCGGGCCGTACAAGGGCCAGCTGTTGCTGGGCTTTTTCCTGATGCTGCTGGGCACGGCTGCCAGCCAGGTGCCGCCTTACCTGACCATTCCGCTGGTGGACAAGGTGCTGATCCCGTTCCAGAACGGCCAGCACATCGAACCCAGCACGATTGCCTGGTACCTCTCCGGCCTTTTGGGTTCTGGCATTCTGGCCTGGGGCCTGAGTTGGGCCAAGACCTATATCCTGGCGCTGGCCTCGGAGCGCATTGCGGCTGACCTGCGCACCACCACCTACGAGCATTTGCTGCGCCTCTCCTTGGAGTACTTTGGCGGCAAACGCACCGGCGATCTGCTGTCGCGCGTGGGCAGCGAAAGCGACCGCATCGCCGTCTACCTGTCGCTGCACCTGACCGACTTTGCCAGCGACGTGGTGATGATTGTCATGACGGCCGTGATCCTGTTTTCCATGAACCCCTATCTGGCGCTGATCACCCTGGTGCCGCTGCCGTTCATTGGCTGGATGATCCACTTTGTGCGCTACCGCCTGCGCACCGGCTTCGAGAAGATCGACCGCGTCTGGGGCGAGGTGACCAATGTGCTGGCCGACACCATTCCGGGCATTCGCGTGGTCAAGGCTTTTGCCCAGGAGCAGCGCGAGGCCAAGCGTTTCCGTGAAGCCAACCGCCACAACCTGATCGTCAACGACCGCATCAACAAGATCTGGTCGCTGTTCTCGCCCAGCGTCTCGTTGCTGACCGAAATCGGCCTGCTGGTGGTCTGGGGTTTTGGCATCTGGCAGGTGTCCAAGGGCGAGATCACCGTCGGTATGCTGCTGGCGGCGATTGCCTATATCGGCCGCTTCTATGGCCGCCTGGACTCCATGAGCCGCATCGTCTCCGTCACGCAAAAGTCGGCCTCGGCGGCCAAGCGCATCTTCGACATTCTGGACCATGTCTCCAGCGTGCCCGAGCCGGCCAACCCGGTGCATGTGGGCAAGATGGAAGGGCGCATAGCGGTGCGCGATGTGGGCTTCCGCTATGGCAACCGCGAGGTCAACAAAGGCATCACGCTCAACATCGAACCGGGCGAGATGATCGGCCTGGTGGGTCACAGCGGCTCGGGCAAGAGCACGCTGGTCAATCTGATCTGCCGCTTCTACGACGTGTCCGAGGGCGCCATCCTGGTCGACGGCGTGGACATCCGTTCCTATGCGATTGCCGACTTCCGGCAGAACATCGGCCTGGTGTTGCAGGAGCCCTTTTTGTTCTTCGGCACGATTGCCGAGAACATTGCCTACGGCAAGCCCGACGCCACACGCGAGGAAATCATCGCCTCGGCCCGCGCGGCCCATGCCCATGAGTTCATCCTGCGCCTGCCGCAGGGCTATGACTCCATGGTGGGCGAGCGTGGCCAGGGACTGTCGGGTGGCGAGCGCCAGCGCATCTCGATTGCGCGCGCCCTGTTGATTGATCCCCGCATCCTGATTCTGGACGAAGCCACCTCTTCGGTGGACTCCGAGACCGAGAAGGAAATCCAGAAGGCGCTGGAAAACCTGGTGCAAGGCCGCACCACCATTGCCATCGCCCACCGCCTGTCCACCCTGCACCGGGCCGACCGGTTGGTGGTGCTGGACCGTGGCCGCGTAGTGGAAGAGGGCACGCACGACGCGCTGATGGCGCAGGAGGGTGCGTACTTCAATCTCTACCAGGCACAGGCGCGCAATATGGATGTGGACATGGATGCCAGCCGCGGCTCCGACAATGCAGACAAGGAAGGCGAAGCATGAGCGCCCCGATGACCCCAGAGCACACGCAGTTTGCGCTGGAGCGCAATGCCTTCGGCAAGCTCATTCTCACCACCGAAAGCGGTGTGCGTTTCGAGAATGTGGTGCCGGTGCGCGCCTTCCCGATCCAGTCGCCGGAGGTGGGTATTTCAATCGTGAATACCGACAGCGAAGAAGTGGCTTGGGTCGATAAGCTGGTTGATTTGCCCGAGCCGGCGCAAAGCCTGATTCGCCAGGAGTTGGCGGCGCGCGAGTTCATGCCGGTGATTGCGCAGATTGTGGCAGTAAGCAGCTTTTCCACGCCCTGCACCTGGACGGTGGAAACGGACCGGGGGCGCACCGACTTTGTCTTGCGGGGGGATGAGGACATTCGGCGCATTGGCAAGGACAACGCTTTGCTGATTGCGGATACCCATGGCATTCAGTATCTGGTGCGGGACCAATTTGCTTTGAATACGGCCAGCAAGAAGATTCTCGACCGGTTCTTGTAGATACCTTTCTGGCCTGCTGTTGTAGGAGGCCGGCGAACCGGGTATCCCTTCTCCAGCCCTGCTCGCGGGCGTCTGCTTCTGGTTGGCCTGCACCTGGGTGTCAACACCGGTGCTGGAGCGCACGCTCTGTGGCAACCGCAAATGGGGGCCTGCGAAGGGACACCCGGTCCGCCGACCCAGAGCGGTGCTTGCAAACCGGAAGCAGACGCACGCGAGCAGGGCCGGAGAACGCGAGTCACGCCGGCCGCAGCACGCGAGGTTTGCGAGCGCTAAACCTCCAGGTTGTCAATCAGCCGCGTAGTCCCCAGCTTGGCCGCCGCCAGCACCACCAGCGCATCGCCGGGCTGGGGTGCTTGTAAATCTACACGGCGGCGCGCCACCACATAGTCGGGCTTCCAGCCAGCGTTGCTCAGGGTAGACATGGCCTGGGCTTCCAGCGCCGCATAGTCTTTGCGCCCGGAACGAATCGCATCGGCCAAAGCCTTGAGCGTTTGCGACAGCAACACCGCTTCCTGGCGTTCCGTGGCGCTCAGATAACCGTTGCGCGAGGACATGGCCAGGCCATCGTCGGCGCGCAGCGTGTCCACACCAACGATGTCGATCGGCATGGCGAACTGCTGCACCATCTGGCGAATCACCATCAGCTGCTGGTAGTCCTTTTTGCCAAAGACGGCGGTGCGCGCCTGTGTGCAGCTCAGCAGCTTCATCACGATGGTGGCCACGCCGGTGAAGAAGCCGGGTCGGAACTCACCTTCCAGAAAGTTGGCCAGTTCGGCCGGCGGCTGCACCAGAAAGCCTTGCGGCCGGGGATACAGCTCTTGTTCAGAAGGCGCAAAAACGATGTCGCAACCGGCAGCTTCGAGCTGTGCGCAGTCCGCCTCCAGCGTGCGCGGGTAGGTGGCGAAATCTTCCTTGGGGCCGAACTGCAGCCGGTTCACAAAAATGGTGGCAACGGTCACATCGCCCAAGGGCTTGGCGGCCTGCACCAGGGCAATGTGGCCGGCATGCAGATTGCCCATGGTGGGCACCACGGCAGGGTGGCGATAGGCGCCCAAGGCAGAGCGCAGTTCAGCAAGCGTGTGTAGGAGCTTCATTGGTGTGAGGGGATGCACCGCATTTGCGCGGGGGCGTTGGTCATGTCACCAGGCGTGGACCGCGTTGTCGGGAAAACTGCCATTTTTCACGGCGGCCACATAAGCCTCCATGGCGCCGCGCACGGAGCCGGCGTCCTGCATGAAATTGCGCACGAACTTGGGCATCTTGCCCAGGTTCATGCCCAGCATGTCATGCAGCACCAGCACCTGGCCGGCCGTGCCCTTGCCCGCGCCTATACCGATGGTGGCGCAGTGGGTGAGTTCGGTGGTCAGCTCGGCGCCAATCTGGTGCGGCACCATCTCCAGCACCAGCATGGCCGCACCGGCGTCCTGCAGCTCATGCGACTGGCGGCGCAGCAGCTCGGCGCTGGCCTCGGTCTTACCCTGCACCCGATAGCCGCCCAGGGCGTGCACGGTTTGTGGCGTCAACCCCAAGTGGGCGCAAACCGGAATGCCGCGCTCCACCAGAAAGTGCACGGTCTCCGTGGTCCAGCCGCCGCCTTCGAGCTTGACCATGTGGGCGCCGGCCTGCATCAGCACCGAAGCGCTGCGGATGGCCTGCTCTTTGGACTCGTGGTAGCTGCCATAGGGCAGGTCGGCAATCACCCAGGCGGTGGCCTGGGCGCGGTACAGGCCGCGCGTCACGCTCTCGGTGTGGTAGCGCATGGTCTCCAGGCTGACGCCCACGGTGCTGGCCAGGCCCTGGCAGACCATGCCCAGCGAATCACCGATCAGGATGGTCTCCACGCCGGCGGCATCGGCCACGGCGGCAAACGTGGCGTCGTAGGCGGTGAGCATGGTGATCTTTTCGCCGCGCGTGCGCATCTCCTGCAAGCGCGGCAGGCTCATGGGCTTGCGGCTGGGCATGGGCGAGGCCGGCGCAAACGTGCCGTAGGGCGTGGCATGCAGTGCAGCGGCGTTTTCTGTGGTGGCTTGGGTCATGGCTGCTCTCCGCCGGGCCGCCCCAAGGAGCGCAGGGCCCCCTCGGGGGGCAGTGAGTACACGAAGTGACGAAGGTGGGGGCTCATGACTTCTCCTGGATGCAAGCGAAAGTGGCCCGAATACTAACCCTGAAAGCGGGGTGCTTCAGCTTGGTGAGTAGGCCAGACGCACATAGATGGGCGCAAAGGCCTCGGCCTGGGTGATTTCGATCAGGGTTTCCTTGGCCAGCTCAAGCATGGCGATAAAGGTCACCACCAGCACCGGCGTGCCCAGCTCGGGGTCAAACAGGTCTTCAAAGCCGACAAAGCGGCGCCCCTGCAATTTTTTCAGCACGATGCTCATGTGCTCACGCACCGAGAGCTCGGCGCGGCTGATCTTGTGGTGCTGCACCAGCTTGGCCCGCTTGAGGATGTCGCGCCAGGCTTCCTGCAGATCGACCAGGTGCACATCCGGAAAGCGCGGCACCAGGCTTTGCTCGATGAAGATGCTGGCTTTGAGGTAGTCGCGCCCGTATTGCGGGATGGCGTTCAGGCGGGCGGCGGCCAGCTTCATCTGCTCGTATTCCAGCAGGCGGCGTACCAGTTCGGCGCGCGGGTCTTCGGCTTCCTCGCCCTCGGCCACCTTCTTGGGCGGCAGCAGCATGCGCGACTTGATCTCGATGAGCATGGCTGCCATCAGCAGGTACTCGGCCGCCAGCTCCAGATTGCGCTTGCGGATCTGCTCCACGTAGACCAGGTATTGCTTGGTCACGCTGAGCATGGGGATGTCGAGGATGTTGAAGTTCTGCTTGCGGATCAGGTACAGCAGCAAGTCCAGCGGCCCTTCAAAGGCCTCCAGGAATACTTCGAGCGCGTCCGGCGGGATGTACAAATCCTGCGGCAGCGCGAACAAGGGTTCGCCATACAGGCGGGCCAGGGCAACCTGGTCCACCACTTCGGGCATATCGGCCAACGCAGCTTAGTGGTTGTCGGTCTGGTAGACGTAGGGCTTTTGCGCTACCTCGGCCTTGCGAAAGCCCTTCCAGGCCAGGCGGTCAACCACCTTGTCCCACAGCAGGGAGCGTCCCTTGAGCTGCTCGGCTTCGAGCGCGGGCTTCTGGGTCTTGAGCAGATCCAGAAATTGGGTGGTGTCAGACTTGTAATCGGGGCGGCGGAATATGTTCATGGGAACCTCTTTGCGGTATTTTACGGTGCGGCGGCGTCCAGATGCGCCAGTCCGGCGCTGGCCTGGATGGCCGTGGCCACATTCACGTGGATATTGTGGCTGCCCACGGCGCTGACAAAGCCGCAGCGGGTGGCAATGTCCAGGGGCTGGTGCATCAGGCCGCACACCACCAGGCGCACCCGGTTCTTGTGGCAGGCGCGGGCCAGATCGTTCAGGCTGTCGGCGCCGCTGGAGTCCACGTAAATCACGTTTTTCAGGTCCAGCAGCAGGGTGCGCTCGGGCAAATGGTCTTGCAGGTCTTCAATCAGCTTGACCGCGCCAAAGAACAGGGCGCCATACAGCCGGTGTGCCGCTACCTGGCCTTCCAGTCCCGTCAGGGCGGGATAGTCGGCGGCAGTCAGCGCTTCGGCGCGCGACAGGCTGGAGATGCGGTAGATGAAGGTGATGCAGGCGGCCACCAGGCCCACTTCCACCGCCACCGTCAGGTCGAATACCACCGTCAGGAAAAATACCGCGAGCAGCGTGGCGCGGTAGGGCATGCGGTATTGGCGCAGATGCAAGAACTCACGCCACTCGCCCATGTTCCAGGCCACAAACATCAGGATGGCGGCCATGGCGGCCAGCGGAATGTCCTGTGCCAGCGGCGCTGCCACCAGCATCACGATCAGCAGCGTCAGGGCATGCACCATGCCGGCAATGGGCGAGCTGGCACCGCCCTTGACATTGGTAACCGTGCGCGCAATGGTGCCGGTGGCGGGCATGCCGCCGAAAAACGGCGTGATGAAGTTGGCAATGCCCTGGGCCATCAGCTCCTGGTTCGGGTTGTGGCGGTCGTCAATCATGCCGTCGGCCACGCGGGCACACAGCAGCGATTCAATCGCGCCCAGCATGGCCAGGGTGATGGCCGGGATGAAGAGAAAGCGCGCCGTTTCCCAGGAAAAGTCCGGCCACTGCAGTGCCGGCAGCGAGGAGGGAATGCCACCGAACTTGCTGCCAATGGTTTCCACCGGGAAATGTCCCAGCGACACCACCAGCGTGGCAATCACCAGGGCCAGCACCGAGCCCGGCACCAGCCGCAAGCGGGCGGCCCAGACCGGACTTTTGACCATGCGCGGCACGCCGAATTGCCAGACCACGATCAGCGCCAGCGAGCCCAGGGCCAGCGCCGTTGCCGTGGCATTGAAGGTGGGCAGGGCATGGACCAGGGTGGAGGCCATGCCAAAAAAATTGGCCGGCAGGTTGACCACCTGCAGGCCCAGAAAATCTTTTACCTGCGACAGTGCAATCAGCACGGCAATGCCGTTGGTAAAACCGATGATGACCGAGATGGGGATGAAGCGCACCAGCGTGCCCATCTTGAACACACCCATGGCAAACAGCAGCACGCCCGACATGGCGGTGGCAATCACCAGATTGGCCAGGCCGTAGCGCTCCACGATGCCGTACACGATGACGATAAAGGCGCCCGCCGGTCCGCCAATCTGCACCCGGCTGCCACCCAGCGCCGAGACCATGAAGCCGGCGAGGATGGCGGTAAACAGGCCCGACTCGGGCTTGAGGCCGCTGGCAATGGCAAAGGCCATGGCCAGGGGCAGGGCCACCACGCCCACGGTCAGGCCGGCACCCACGTCCCTGGCAAAGCGTTGCTGGTTGTAGCCCTGGAGGGCGGCGAACAGTTTGGGGCGGAATTCGATCATCGGGCCGATTGCGCTCTAGTGGATCCGCATGCCGGGTGTGGCGCCGGGCCAGGGGTTGAGGATGTAGATGCCGGGATTGGCCTTCTCATCGCCATGGCTGGCGGCCATGACCATGCCTTCGCTGATACCGAACTTCATCTTGCGCGGCGCCAGGTTGGCCACCAGCACGGTCAGCTGGTCCACCAGTTGTTCCGGCTGGTACATGCTGGCAATGCCGCTGAAGACATTGCGCAGGCGTGGTGCACCGGTGGCGTCCTGCTCGCCGGCGTCCAGCGTCAGGCGCAGCAGCTTGGTCGAGCCTTCCACCGCGGCGCAGGCCACGATGCGTGCAATGCGCAGGTCGATCTTGGCGAAGTCGTCGATGCTGATGGTGGGGGCAATCTCTTCGCCACCGGGTGCCACGATCTCCACCACCGGTGCCGCCGGCTCCGGCACTTCAAACAGTACGTCCAACTGCTTCACGTCCACGCGCTGCATCAGATGCTGGTAGGGCTGTATGGCGGCCACATTGCTGTCCACATTCCACTTGGACATGTCCAGGCCGATAAAGCCCTGCACCGATTCCGCCAGTGCGGGCAGTATGGGCGCCAGGTAGCGGGTGAGTGTGGCAAAGCAGTTGATCAGCACCGAGCAGACCTGGTGCAGCGCTTCGTTGTTGGCCGGGTCCTTGGCCAGGTCCCAGGGCTTGTGCTGGTCCACATAGGAATTCACCTTGTCGGCCAGCAGCATGATCTCGCGCGTGGCTTTGCCGAATTCGCGCGTGTCGTAGAGTTTGGCAATCGCGTCCGACTCGGAGCGGATATCGGCCAGCATGGCCGCACCCAGGGCGCCGAAGTCAC
>CANBTQ010000131.1 GCA_947372425.1 Comamonadaceae bacterium
AAGGCATGCGCCGCCGGCCAGCCCATACAGCCCATAGGCGTCACTCGCATCGCTCAGCCGGGCCTTGGCGCGCATGACAAACATCGAAAGTCGCTTGAGCGTGGTGGATAGCAAGTCGTGGCTGCACACCAGCAGTATGTCGGCCGGACTGCGTTTGACGCCGATAAAGCTGGCCTGCATGCGGCCCTTGGCCGAGCAGAATGCAGCCAGGCGCGCCTGGTCCGGTCCCAGCAGGGAAAAGTCCTGCGTGAGCTGGCCATGCAGGAATTTTGCGGCGTCCTCGCCCTCAACGCGGATCACGCCCAAATGGTTGAGGCGGGCCACGCCGTCCAGAGTCAGCGCGGATGAGGCGCCCGGTGCGCCAGCGGTGGTGGTGTCGTTCATGTGTCCATTATGATTCGGGCCATGCTTTTATTCCGGATGTAGGGCCGTGCGCAAATTCGCTGTTTTGGTGCTGGCCGCCGCATTGGCTGCCGGGTATGCCGGCTATTTCTGGCTCAACGCGCCGCTGGAACTGGCTGCAGACTCCGTGGATCTGTCGATAGACCCGGGCTCCAGCCCGCGCGAGGTCGCCCAACAGGTACAGCAGGCCGGTGTGGCAGTGCGACCGGCGCTGCTGTATTGGTGGTTCCGTCTGTCCGGTGAGGCCCGGCAAATCAAGGCAGGCAGTTATGAACTGGAGCGCGGCACATCCCCGCGCAGCCTGCTGAGCAAACTGGTGCGGGGCGAAGAGGCACTTCGCAGCGTGACGCTGGTGGAAGGCTGGAACCTGCGCCAGGTGCGTGAAGCCCTTAAAAAGGCCGATGACCTCAAGCCACTGAGCTCCGGGCTCACGTCGGAAGAACTGATGCAGCAATTGGGTAAAGCGGGCGAGGTTGCCGAAGGCCGCTTTTTTCCGGATACCTATACCTACGCCAAGGGTTCCACCGACCTCGCCCTGTTGCAGCGCGCGGCGCGCGCCATGGATAAGAAGCTGCTGGCAGCCTGGGCGCAGCGTTCACCGCAGTCGCCGCTCAAGTCGCCCGATCAGGCGCTGATTCTGGCCAGCATCGTGGAAAAGGAAACCGGCCGTTCCTCCGACCGTCCCATGATTGCCGCCGTATTCTCCAACCGCCTGCGCATTGGTATGCGCCTGCAGACTGACCCTACCGTCATCTACGGTCTGGGACCGTTGTTCGATGGCAATTTGCGCAAGGCCGACCTGCTGGCGGACACGGCCTGGAATACCTATACGCGCAACGGCCTGCCGCCGACGCCGATTGCCATGCCGGGGCGTGGTGCCTTGCTGGCCGCGGTGCAACCCGCCCCGTCCAACGCGCTGTATTTCGTGGCCCGTGGCGACGGCAGCAGCGAGTTCAGTGCCACGCTGGACGCGCACAATAGGGCGGTGAACAAATACCAGCGCAACCAGCCATGAGTGGAATTTTCGTCAGCTTTGAAGGCATAGACGGGGCCGGAAAATCAACCCATATTGCCGGCCTGGCCACGGCGTTCCAGGCGCAGGGCAGGGTAGTCACGCTGACCCGCGAGCCCGGAGGCACACCGCTGGCCGAGCAACTGCGCACCCTGGTGCTGAATGACGCCATGGATGCCATGACCGAAGCCCTGCTGGTGTTTGCCGCGCGGCGTGATCACCTGGTGCAGGTAATCCGTCCGGCATTGCAACGGGGTGAAGTGGTTTTGTGCGACCGCTTTACCGATGCCACCTTCGCCTACCAGGGCGGTGGCCGCGGTTTCGACTGGAACCTGTTGTCCACGCTGGAGCAGTGGGTGCAGGGCGGCGAGACCTTTTTGCAACCCGATCTGACCATCTGGTTTGACCTGCCGCCCAGCGTGGCCGCGGCACGCCTGGCTTCGGCCCGGGTGCCGGACAAATTCGAGGCCCAGCCGCTGGCTTTTTTTGAAAAGGTGGCAGCGGGCTATGGGCGGCGATTTGCTGCCGATACGTCCCGTTTTGCGCGTGTGAATGCCGACCAGACTACCGGGCAGGTTTGGCTGGATGTGCAATCGGCCGTGCGCCTCAAGGGACTGTTGCCGTGACGCCGACGGAGCAAGCCGCGCCCTGGATCAGGGAACAGACGCGACAGCTGCTGAGCCAGCAAGGACATGCCTGGTTGTTGCACGGGCCCAGCGGCCTGGGGCAGTACCGCTTGGCACTGGAACTCGCAAGCGCCTGGCTGTGCGAAGCACCGGGCGCAGATGGTGCCTGCGGTCAGTGCGGAAGCTGCCACGCCATCGACGTGCGCACCCATGCTGATGTGTGCGTGCTGATGCCCGAAACCACTATGTTGGAGCTGGCCTGGCCTTTGGGTGAAAAAGCCCAGGCGGACATTGATGACAAGAAGCGCAAGCCCAGTCGCGAGATCCGGGTGGATGCCATGCGCGATGCCATCGAATTTTCTCAGCGCACCAGTGCCCGGGGCCGGGGCAAGGTGGTGCTGGTGTACCCGGCCGAGCAAATGAACGCAATCACTGCCAATGCATTGCTCAAGACGCTGGAAGAGCCACCGGGCGATGTGCGCTTTGTGCTGGCGACCGAATCCTCTCATCAGCTCTTGCCCACGATACGAAGCCGCTGTCTGGGTCACGCCATGTCCTGGCCGGAGCCGCTGCTGGCGCGCGAATGGCTGCAGGACCAGGGGCTGGCGGCCGAAGACGCCGGCCGCTTCCTGCAAGCCGCCGGTGGCCGGCCGGAAGATGTTCTGGCTCTGGTGACCAGCGGGCGCAAAGCGGCAGACTGGGCCCGCTTGTCCGGTGCCATGGCGGCGGGCGACACCTCTTTTGTGCGGGATTGGCCCATTTCGGAATTGGTGGATGCGCTGCAAAAACTCTGCCATGACAGCATGTGTGTCAATCAAGGGGCGGCTCCCCGGTTCTTTGAATCGCTGGCCACCAAGGCCGGTTCCGGCCCCACCATGCAAGCCCTGGCCCAATGGTCTGCTGCTTTGAGCCGTTGCCGCCGCACCATGGATCACCCGTTCAATCCGGGGCTTATGCAGGAAGCGCTTGTGGAACAAGCCAAAACCGCCCTAAACTTGGTCCACTAACAAACTGCCATGGCTACCACCAATACCGCAACCCCCAGGCCCAGCGTGATCCAGCTCTCCATCAAGGAGAAAGCAGCGCTCTATGCCGCCTACATTCCCGCCTTCACCGACGGCGGTGTGTTTATTCCCACTGGCCGTGATTACGAATTGGGCGATGACGTGTATGTGCTGCTGTCCCTCCCGGACGATATGCAGCGCTACCCGGTGGCGGGCAAGGTTGCATGGGTGACCCCCGCCAGGGCGGCTGGCGGTCGCACGCAGGGCGTTGGCATCATGTTCCCCAAAGACGAAAAGACCCGCGCTTTGCGACTCAAGATCGAAGAAATTCTGGGTGCACACATGGCTTCCGAGCGTCCCACACAGACGATTTAGTGTTTACCGATTCCCACTGTCACCTCGCGTTTCCTGAGTTAGCCGAATCCCTGGAATCCATTCGCCAAGCGATGGATCAGGCCCGGGTGACGCGTGCACTGTGTATTTGCACCACGCTGGAAGAGTTTCCCCAGGTCCATCAACTGGCGCTGCGCTATGACAATTTCTGGGCCAGTGCCGGTGTGCACCCCGATAACGAGGGTGTTACCGAGCCCGATCTCGATAGCCTGATACGTCTGGGTTCCTTGCCCAAGGTCGTGGCCATCGGGGAAACCGGACTGGACTACTACCGGTTGAATGGACGCAGCATTGCCGACATGGAGTGGCAGCGTGAGCGCTTCCGGGTCCATATCCGCGCCGCACGCCGGCTGGGCAAGCCGCTGGTCATCCACACCCGCAGTGCCTCGAGCGACACACTGGCCGTGCTGCGGGAAGAGGGCGAAGACGGCTCGGCGGGCTGTGCCGGTGGCGTTTTTCACTGCTTTACCGAATCCATGGAGGTGGCCAGAGCAGCCCTGGATATGGGTTTCTACATTTCGTTCTCCGGCATCATTACCTTCAAAACGGCCCAGGATTTGCGCGATGTCGCCGCCATGGTGCCTTTGGACCGCATGCTGATCGAGACCGACAGTCCTTATTTGGCGCCGGTTCCATTCCGTGGCAAGACCAATAATCCGTCCTACGTGCCCTATGTTGCGCAACAACTGGCTGCTGTGCGCGGAGTGGATGTGGCGCTGATCGGCAAGGCCACCAGCGACAATTTTTCACGCTTGTTTGCCGTTGAAAATAGTTAATGTATTACCTGAAGAAAGTCTTATACCTATTTGTTTTATTTGGATATTCTTTATCCAACGCAGGATCGTATGAGGATTTTTTTCAGGCTCTTGAACATGACAATGTGCGCGTTGTGCAGGGTTTGCTGGAGCGGGGTTTTGATCCCAACAGCGTGAATCCAGATGGTCAATATGCATTGATATTGGCTATACGCCAGCCCGCGCTGGCTGTGGCCAAAGCACTCATAGCCAACCCTGCAACCCTGGTGGAAGTTCGCACAAACAAGGACGAAAGCCCGCTGATGCTGGCTGCCATCAAGGGCCATCTGGAACTGTGCCGGCAACTCATTGACCGCGATGCCGACGTGAACAAAACCGGCTGGACGCCTTTGCACTATGCCGCCACCGGCGGCAACGCCAAAGTGGTTCGCTTGTTGCTGGAGCATTTTGCCTATGTCGATGCCGAGTCGCCCAATGGCAGTACGCCGTTGATGATGGCTGCGCTGTATGGAACAGCGGATGCTGTCAGGGTTCTGCTGGATGCGGGTGCCGATCCTGGTATCAAGAATGCATTGGGTCTGACGGCACTGGATTTTGCCCAGAAGGGTCAACGCGACGAGTCAGTAGCGCTGTTGCTCAAGGCAGTCAAAGGGATCAAGTCCGACGGTTCCTGGTAGGCGGTGAAATCTCCGTTGTGTTGAATCGACGGTTCTCTGTCCGCCATATCTACTTTATACGATGTATATTATGTTAATAAACGTGTCATAAAAAGAAGCCTTATGTGACTTTGAAGCGAACCGTGGGTACGGTGGGATCAGAAAACGAGGCGCCCAAGGCCAGCTCGCCTTCCCCATGCAGCACGCACTCTTCACGGCGCAGCAATATATCGGCGCCACTGGCGCCGGCAAATCGGATCCAACTGCCGTAGCTGCTGACATCCACCAGCAAAACGCTACCGTTGCGCCACTCGAGTCGGGCATGCGTGCGCGATACACGGGGATCGTTCACCATGAAGTCCACGTTGCGCACGCGTCCGATGTGAATCGGCAAATCAAACGACTTGAAACTCTTGTTGTGGTCCAGCCAGGACAATTCGATCGAACGTCCCAGCGCATCAGACTCACCAGCCATGACCATCGGGTCAAGTTCGCCCTGCATGGTTAGAAAATCAGAGGCCTCTTCTTCACGCCATTCAATTTGGTACACCGTGCAGGGCTCTGCACGTCCCCGGATGTTGATAGGTCCCAAGATACGGAAGGTCACACCTTGCGCCTCGGAAACCTGATGCAAAGACGCCGCATCGGCCCAAATCTGGCTGGGGCCGCACAGGTCACAAAGCCGTGCAGCGACGTTAACGGCATCGCCGTAACAATCGCTACCGACGAGTTCTACATCGCCACTGGCCAGACCGATGCGCACAGGCATGGCTGTGTCTTTAGGCAAACGCAGCATGCGCTTGAAGTGGCTGCGTTGTAGTTCAACCACCGCTTTGACCGCGCTGGCCCCGTCTGGAAACAAGGCCAACACGCCATCGCCCAGCGTCTTGACAACACGGCCATTGGCCAACTCGAATTGTTGCGCAATGCTGGCCGTGATATGGGTGATGGTTTCCGTCGCAAGCACGTTGCCCAGAGCTTCAAAAACGGCTGTGCTGCCATGAAGATCTGTAAATACGACCGTTGCCTGAACGCCCATTCCCGATTTTCCCCTGTGCTTTGTTTAAACTTGGAGTTTAGAGCATCGAAGCGGCTTTTAGAGCATACACGGTGGTATTGCATAGGGATGCAGCACGCGCAGTCCAAAAAAGTACCGCTTCAGCCATGGATATGCCCCCAGGCCATCAAGGCATCACGCCCCTGAACCACCAAATCCACCTTGGCACCGACGGGCAAAAGTACCTTGGTCGGGACATGACCAAAGGGCAGATTGCATAGAACCGGTGTTGCAACACGGCTTTGCAGCCATTGGAATACGGTTTTGAGGGTGAAACCCTTGTCATGGGGAGTCAGTTTGTACTCGGTGAACTGCCCCATCAGAATTGCTTTCTGCCTGGCCAGAACGCCGGCATGCAGCAGCTGGCTGAGCATGCGCTCCACCCGGTACGGAGGCTCGGCCACATCTTCCAGAAACAGCACGCCTCCCTTAACCTGGGGAAAATAGGGAGTCCCGAGCAGAGACACCAGCACAGCCAGATTGCCACCCCACAGGGTGGCGTTGCTCACACCCCATTCCGCCGGCAAAACGGCTGCCTCAGCCGCAGCACCGCGCGCCACCGGCAGGCGCCAACCCGCCCCTTCGCCCTGCCCCAGCAAGAGGTCATTGAAGCAGTCCTCCATGATGTCGTCCGGGCTGGGCAAGGCGCCAAAGCCCTCGCACAGCGCCGGACCGGCCCAGGAAACACAGCCGGTTTTTGCCATCAACGCGAGCTGAAAGGCCGTGAAGTCGCTGATGCCGACAAATCGGGTGCCACGCGCGCTGGCCGCGGCGACGGCCTGGTAGTCAATGCGGTCCAGGATGCGCGAGATGCCATAGCCACCACGCGAAATCAAGGCCACATCGGCTCCGCTGGCAGCGGCACGGCCGATGGCAGCCAGGCGCGTCTCATCGTCGCCGGCAAAGCGCATGCGGCTGCTCAGGGCATCCGGGTCCACCTCGACGGTATGGCCCAGCGCCTGGAGTCGACGCACGCCGCGGCGAAATGCGGCTTTGTCCCGCACAGCGCCGGAAGGCGAATAGATGTAAATAGTTTTTGTCATTGCTTCAATCCAGTTTCACGCAAGCCCATTTTGGCAAAAGCCCGGTCGGCCGCGCGGTGGCCGGCATCGGGATACGGTGCATCTGCAACACTGCCCTTGCATTCGCTGACGTCTTGCACCAACACCTGGCGGATTCGCTCTGGTACTTGCGCGACCAAATGCTGCGCCAACCAATGCGTGGCATGCGGCACCACCAACACCACGCCACGCAGATCCAGTCGCTCGACCCACGCCAGCACATACTGCTGGTGCAACTCCCGCGTATGGAAATCTTCGCGCTTGGGCTTGTCGCTGCGGCCAAAGCCGATCAGGTCGGGCGCGACCACGCGAGCGCCCTGCCCCAGCCAGCCAGCCATGTCTGCGCGGCACCCGTAACTCCAGCCGGGCACATCATGCACATACAGATAGACCACCGAACTGTCTGCCCGTCCCTGATCGACATAGTGCAGGCGCAACCCTTCGATGCCGGGCAGGTCATTCACATAGTGTGCGGGCCAGAGGTCGCCAAGGGCTTCAAAACAACGCTCCGGCGTGCGCAATGCGTCTTCCCGCAAGGGCTGCGCAAGCGCGCGCTGCTGCTTGCGTTTATGCCGGAAGAAATCCTGCAACAGCGCAGAAGAATCCTCCGCCAGCAGCCCCGCCTCGACCTGCGTATGGTGGTTGAGTTGGGCCTGTGCAAAGAGATTGACCACCGAACCGGCGCAACCCGTCTTCGGGTCTGCAGCAGCAAACACCAGGCGCTTCAGGCGCCCGTGCAGTATGCCGCCGCTGCACATGGCACAGGGTTCCAGCGTGACGTACAGGGTGCAGTCTTCCAGCCGGTAGTTGCCCAAGGCGTGGGCTGCAGCCCGCAAGGCCACGATCTCGGCGTGGGCTGTTGGATCCATGGAACGAACCGGGCTGTTGCGACCCGCCCCCACCACCATTCCATCCTTGACCACCACCGCACCGACCGGAATCTCGCCGGCGGCAGCCGCATCCGCCGCCTGCTGCAACGCCATCTGCATGAAGCCGATGTCTTGTTGGCGGGCGGATTCGGGCGACTGCGGCATCAGCGTTGCCTGGCGACTATTCCCACTCGATAGTGGCGGGCGGCTTGCTGCTCA
>CANBTQ010000132.1 GCA_947372425.1 Comamonadaceae bacterium
GGAGCTCGGCCTGCTCGAATCCGCTGACCGCGGTAAACGCTGCATTGCAGTAGGTGATGCGGCCTTTGAGATCGGTTACCGAGACCAGCGTCTGGTCGGCTGGAAAGCTGAAGGCATGCTGGGTGACCGGCAGATTGGTGCGCATAAGCGGGCCTGTGGGCAGGCCGTGAAGTGAATTTTGTCACATTGATTATTGGTCTTAAATGTTGATTCCCATCAATTAAATTTATTTGGTGTGAATGGATGTACTTTGTACGGGTGTGGCATGTTGTCGCTGCGCATCAGGTGGAGGGGCGCGCACCGAAGCCGCTGCCGGATACCCGCGATACTGGGCCCAACTCCAACAGGACAGCCATGAAACTTATCCAGATCCTCACCGCCAGCGCCATCCTGTTGGCGAGTGCATGCGCCTGGGCCCAGCCTGCTGCGCCCTTGCAATCCATACCCGTGCTCAACGTCCCGAAATACCTGGGGCGCTGGTATGAAATCGCCAAGTTTCCCAACCGCTTTCAAAAGAAGTGCGCGTCGGACACCTCGGCCGACTACAGCCTGCAGCCCGACGGAAGCCTGCGGGTCTTGAACCAATGCCGCCAGCAAAATGGCGCGATGGAGCAGGCAATTGGTGCGGCGCGCCAGATCGGCGCAGCCAGCTCAGCCAGGCTGGAGGTGCGGTTTGCGCCCGCCTGGCTTTCGTTCCTGCCTTTTGTGTGGGGCGACTACTGGGTGGTCGATCTGGACGACGCGTATGAATTGGCTGCGGTCAGCGAACCCCGGCGCGAATACCTCTGGATCCTGTCGCGCACACCCACCGTCGACGCCGCACGCTACGCCGCCCTGCTGGAGCGTCTGGGCACGATGGGGCTGGATGTGGGCAAGCTGGAAAAAACGGTGGTGCACAAACCGTAAGCGTGCAAACTGATAAAGCCCGCCGGCCTGCGTGCTGTGTTGGATGGCTCAGGTGTCGATGGGGTGGTAAGGGCTGTAAGGAGCCATCCGACTTCAAGACCAAAAATCCATGAATTTAAGTTCGCTCCGAAAGAAGTTGACGTTCGACGACAAATGCCCATTTCTCAGCGGCGGTCGTTCGGTTGGCCTCTACAAAAGATTAAGTGGATCGTTGAAATTCCGATCAGACCAACTGGTCAACGTTCTGCCCTAACTTTGATGGGTAGGTTTTGGTGCTTTCAGCAGCTGCCGCTGATGGGTGAGAGATGGCGTAGATTGCTGCTTCCTGGGCGGAAACCACGCCATCCTTGTTAGTGTCAGCTGCGGCATAGGTTTGGGAAGAATTGCTCGCGCCTCCGGCTCCACCCGCACCGCCGCCGCCTGGCCCTCCGGATTTTCCTGACCCATTGGCGCCCCGAGGGCCGCCTTGCGGGCCACCTGAAGGAGGCTTCAGGTGGCCATTTTTAATGGCGGTTTCAATATCCGACTTGGTAATGCTTCCGGTTTTCTGCGTGTCAATGGAGTCGTACATCTTCGTGGCATCGGCGGTGGACACGCCTTTGGCAGTCAATCCCGAAATAAATTGGTCCTTAGTAACTTTGCCGGTGTTGTTCGGGTCGAGGTCGCCCATCATCTTGGACGCCATCATGGAGGCCATCATGGAGGCCATCTTAGATGGACCGAATCCGCCACCACTTCCGCTACCAATTGAACTGATTGACATAGACATACTGAACTCCTCGCGCTGGATTTGTGAACCCAAACGGTTGGATTCCCACCATTAATATCGGCGCGGTTATTCCTTAATTGAGCCTTTGACCGATGTAAAGCCGACTCATCCCTGCCTGAACTTGACATCACTCGGAACTTGAACTCTCCGATTCCGTATTGGCGAGGGCAACCAATTGTTTGACATGCAAGTACTTTGTTGCATATGCTTCATGCAATCAAATACTTGCCAAAAAAAGTTCATGGCCGATGTCCCTGGTGATGCAGACGCGCTGTTCAAAGCCCTCGCTGACCCAAGTCGGCGAAGGCTATTGGACTTGCTGCACGCGCATGATGGCCGCACGCTTAACGAATTGTGTGAGCACCTAGACATGACACGACAGGGTGCGACTCAACACCTCAGGGTGCTGGAATCGGCGAACCTGGTCGCTACTACGTGGCGTGGTCGTGAAAAATTGCACTTTCTCAATCCCATTCCACTTCAAGACATTTACGGTCGTTGGATTGCGAAGTTTGAAAGGCCACGCCTTAAGGCGCTTGATGATTTGAAACAACGACTGGAGAAACCAAATGGCTAGATCAACTTTTGTCTACGTGACCTACATTCGTACCACACAGGAGAAGTTGTGGTCGGCGCTTACAGAAGAGAAGTTCATGAAACAGTATTGGTTCGGCATGCACTGCGAAAGCAAGTGGACTGCTGGATCGCCATGGAAAATGGTGCGAACCGATGGCAGTGTTTGTGATGCCGGTGAAATCGTCGAATCCATACCTCCTCGTCGCTTGGTCATTCGCTGGCAGCACCAAGCCAACCCGGAACTTAGGGCAGAAGGAGATTCGCTCTGCACGATGGAACTAGAGCCAAGTGGAGCCGCGATAAAACTGTCCATTACCCACACGATTGAGCGCGAACCCTCCAAACTAATTGGAGCTGTGTCTGGCGGTTGGCCGATGATCCTGTCTAACCTGAAATCACTATTGGAAACAGGCTCGATCGCATTGTTGGACAGGGATACTGCGGTCAAACACGCATAGTTGCATATAAATGAGGGCCAAATAGGTTTAGGTACACGGGTCCCCAATGCACGCAATCGCTAATGATCAGATGGCCGTCTCGCCCGATGAGCGAACGTTAGTACAAAAAAGCCAGTTGAACTTCAGCATTTCAAATCGGCTTTAAAGATGGTCTTTGGCTGGGCGGTTTCAAGACCCAAGCGCAACACTTGGTTAATTAATCTGGTTGGGTGCCCGTTGGGCTAGTTCCAGCATGGCAGCGAAGACGGCCAGCGGGGTATTGAATTCATGCGTTGCCCGAGGGCGGTTGTTCAAACTGTCTGCAATGGCATCGAGGTCATCCTGAGTGTGGACGCTCAGATCAGTACCCTTTGGCATGTACTGGCGCAATAGGCCGTTGGTGTTCTCGCAGGTGCCACGTTGCCAAGGGCTGTGCGGGTCGCAGAAGTAGATGTTCACGCCGGTCTGTGCACGCAGTTCAGCATGCCGACTCATCTCCTTGCCTTGGTCGTAGGTAAGGCTGTGACGCATGGGTTCGGCAATCGAATTGAGCTTGGCCGAAAAGCCTGCCAGTGCAGATGCGGCAGTTGCATCCTCCATCTTTGCCAGCAGCACCAAGCGGCTTGATCGCTCCACCAGAACGCCTACCGAAGACTGGTTGCCCGCGCCCTTGATGAAGTCGCCTTCCCAGTGTCCGGGCATCACACGGTCCTCGATCTCAGGCGGGCGTACATGGATACTGAGCATGTCGGGGATCTGGCCACGCCGGTCCACGCCACGCGTACGCGGCATACGGGTGCTGTGCCCTCGGCGCAAACAAGCGACGAGTTGGCGGCGCAGTTCGCCCCGAGGCTGGGCGTATATCGCGGTGTAGATTGTTTCGTGGGACACGTGGCGTGTGGGGTCGTTGGGGAATACGCGCTTGAGGGTACCGCTGATTTGTTGCGGCGACCAACGCCATTCAAGAAGAGTGAGAACACGCAGCCAGGCAAAGCCGTCGACGTCGAGCTTGGTTTCTGGTTTGGCAGCGCACCTACGGGCCTGGCAGGCCTGTTGAGCAACATGAGAGCCGTACGCCTTGCCGCCGCTTGTATTGCGCAGCAGTTCACGGGAGATTGTTGAAGGGGCGCGATGCAGTGTTCGGGCCATGGCCCGAACACTGCATCGCTGCTGACTCATGCTGGCAATGGTCATCCGATCCTCAGGCTGGAGCTGCTCATACTTCGTTCGTTCTTTCATCTGTGCACCTTACGCTATGAGGTGTTGCACTTCAGATTTGAGGCCGCCCTGATATCGCTAAAATTATCAGCCTATGCGTTCGATCAGTTGAACCGTAATGCTGTCACCAGGCCCCTTGCCCAGGCTCGCGCGTAGCACCGCCTTGATGGGCAGTTTATGCGTTCCATCACCCAATGCCATGAATGCGCTTTGGAACTCATGACCATCAACAGTACCCCGGACCTTCACGAGGCCTCTTGTATTGAAGTAGCGCGCAGACTCGGGCATAACGACATATGTCCATCCGCCTTTGCTTTGACTACGCTGCAAAACGGCGGTGAATGTCTTGTTTAGAGCACTCATGATTTACGCAAAAATAGCACTGAGTGGTGAAATATGGCAGCAGGGTTTCGAGTCTATTCTGGGCCAGTTAACTTCGCAAATTCGCAATACTGGATGCCCGATAACGGCCTGTGCTAAACGACTGCCACCGCTGCATCAGAGGCATACGCATTGCCATGCTCTACGTCGGCAATGGGCACGGTGCCGATGTTCACGCAGTGCTGCTTAACGGGATCGAACTGGACCGCCCTGAAGCTGCCAGTCGTGAACACCTGCATCCGGGGCATAGCGACATTCTGGCATGTGCTGCTATCGGTCATGCATGAGGTAACGCGCACGCGCGTCTGCCAGGCCCCAGGCTGCAGCCACCAGCGCACAAATGCAGAGCAATGAAACTACGATTGGATAATCCGCAAAATAGATGTAGCGGTAAGGAGCTGACTTGTTCAAGCCGATTGCGCCGTAATAAATCGTGCGCAGGGCAAAGTTCAAAGCCAACAGACCAAGAGCTGCGCGCACCAGTGGCGAACCCGTCCTGGGGCCCCAATCAGGGCTGGTGATAAGCTTTTCCCAGATGGACATAGGTAATCAGGATACACGTTGATTCTGGGGACGCAAGCAATGCCCTGAATTTGTCGTCAGTCGAAATCCGAGTGGCCGCAATCGCGGCCTTGCTGCCCGCCAGTCCCGACGTGCCTTTGAGCCACTCCTTCAATCCCCGCGCCAATGCATGTCGATGCTGCTGCGATCCTGCTCACGGCGTCCATCTCCAAGCCTTCTTTGTCGAGCACCTAAGATCGCAGGCAGCCATGCCCCATTCCCCACTGCCCCTGCATCCCCTGGACTCCGTGCCGCCCGGCTTTCGTGCCGACCTGCTGCGCTGGCGGCAGTTGGTGACGGTGGACTGGCTGGCGGCCTTGTTGGCCGGGCAGACGGTGGAGGCCGCGCCGGGGCCACCGTGGCAACTGGTGGAGGTGGCTTGCGATGGCCTGGATGCGTATGGCGTCGGGCATATCCCCGGCGCGCGTTATCTGGATACACGGCAGTTTGAACGGTTGCCGTTCTGGAATGTGTTGCCCCTGGCCGAGCTGTTGCCGCTGTTGCGGCAGGCCGGCATAGGCCCCGACAGCAGCGTCATTCTGTACGCGCGCAACATGCTGGCCGCAGCGCGGGTGGCACACATTCTGCTGACCGTGGGGGTGCAGGATGTGCGGCTGCTGGATGGCGGGTTGGCCGCGTGGTGCGATGCCGGCCATGCGCTGTGTCGTGCTTCCGAGCCTGACCGTGTGGCGCCTGTTGACGCCACCACCCATGTCGAAATGCTTGCCCCTGCGCAGCCGCCGGCACGCTTTGCCGCACGGCCCGACTACCTGATCGGTACGGCGCAGGCACGTGCCTTGCTGCAAGGGCCTGCTGCGGCCCTGGTCAGCATCCGGTCCCGTGCCGAGTTCATGGGCGAGACCTCGGGCTACCGCTACATCGCAGCGCGTGGCGAGATTGCCGGGGCGCTCTGGGGCCATGCGGGCGCAGACGGCGATGTCAACAGCATGTGCAATTTTCAGGAAGACGACGGGCGCATGAAGCCGGCGGCCGAAATCGCGTCCTTGTGGGCCGGGGCTGGCATACAGCCGCAGATGCAGATTGCGTTCTATTGCGGCACCGGCTGGCGCGCATCGCTGGCATTTTTCTACGCCTGGCTGATGGGCTGGCCGCGCATCAGTGTGTACGACGGTGGCTGGTTCGAGTGGAGCAGCGATGCGGCCAACCCGGCTATCTGCCGGACTGTGCTGCTGCCTGAAAAACCATCTCCGCTGCAATCAGATCCAGCGAAGCAAAGCCTACCGACTTGAACACGGTGATGGCTGCGTCGCTGCTGCGCCAGTCCTGCTGCTGTGCGGCAAGCTCGGCCAGTTCGGCCTGAATGGCAGAGGGCGCAATCAGGCCCTGTTGAATCGCCTGCAGCACCTCGCCGCCTTTTTGCAGCACGGCCTCGCGGCTGTCGGCAAATAGCTGGGCGCGTGGCATCAGGGCCGGCTCGGCCTCGGCCATGGTCGGGGTGAAGGCGCCGATCAGGCCCAGGTGTGTGCCGGGCCGGACCCAGTCGCTGCGGATGAAGGGCGCGGTGGCAGTGCTCGCCGCGGCCACCACATCCGCTTGTGCCAGGGTGGCCTGCAGGTCGTCACTGGCCTGCGCCCTGATGCCCTGCAGGGCCAGGCTGTGGACCACGGCCCGGGCTTTGTTGGCATCGCGGCCCCAGACCAGAATGGTCTTGAAATCCATCACGCTGGCATGTGCCAAGGCCAGTGGCGCGCTCAGCGAGCCGGTGCCCAGAATCGCCAGGGTCTGGCTGCTCTTGCGCGCCAGCATGCGCGCCGCCAGTGCCGCGGCCGCAGCGGTGCGGCGCAGCGTCAGCTCGGTGCCGTCCAGCACGGCCAGGGGCTTGCCGTTGGCGCAGGAGATCAGCACATACACACCCGACACCGCCGACTGGCCCAGGGCCGCATTGCCCGGCCAAATGGACACCATCTTCACGCCCATCATGTGCTGCGGCCGCCAGGCCGGCATGATCAGCACCGTGCTGGCATCGCCATTGGGCTCGTAGTGGCTGCGCAGTGGCGAGGCAATCGGCAGCTGCAGGCCGGCCGCCAGGGCGTCAATCAAGGCGGGGTAGGGCAGGGCCTGCGCCACGGCAGTCTGGTCAAAAAATTGCATGCTGGGGCCTAGAGTGCTGCGCTGCTGCGCGGGTTGGTGGTGCTGACCCAGAGCACGGTGGCGTCCTGCCTGCTGCGGCTGATCACGCGGTGGCCCATGCGGCTGTCCAGGTAGGCGCAGTCGCCTGCACGCAAGCGCTCGGGCTCGTAAAACTCGGTGAACATTTCAATCTCGCCCTGCAGCACATAAATCAGTTCTTCGCCCTCGTGGCGGTCCCAGTCGGCAAAGTCGCCAAAGGCACGCGCGGTGATGGTGCTGCGAAACGGCGTCATCCGTTTGTTGGACAGATCGTTGCACAGCAGCAGGTGCTGGTACACCGGTGTGGGCAGGGGCTGGCCCTGGCCTGCGCGGGTGATGCTACGCCGGCCGCTGCCAGTGGCACCGGCCGCGGGCTCGGGCGCATGCGGCTCAAACAGTTCGCTGATGTCCACCGCAAAGCCGCGCGCCAGCTTGATCAGTGCGTCGTAGGTGGGTGACATCTGGCCGTTCTCGATCTTGGACAGCGTGGAGCGTGCCAGGCCGGTGGCCTTGGCTGCGCGCTCCAGCGTCCAGGCGTTCTGGCTGCGCAGTGCGCGTATGCGCGGTCCCAGTTCAGACATCGAACTTCACGCCCTGCGCCAGCGGCAGCTGGTTGGAGTAGTTGATGGTGTTGGTGGCACGGCGCATATAGGCGCACCAGGCGTCCGAGCCGGATTCGCGCCCGCCGCCGGTTTCCTTCTCGCCACCGAAGGCGCCGCCAATCTCCGCACCCGAGGTGCCGATGTTGACGTTGGCAATGCCGCAGTCCGAGCCGCCGGTGGAGAGAAAGGTTTCGGCCTCGCGCAGGTTGAGCGTGAAGATGGCAGACGACAGGCCTTGCGGCACGCCGTTCTGCAGGGCCATGGCCTCGTCCAGGCTTTCGTAGGACAGGACGTAGAGGATGGGTGCAAAGGTCTCGTGGCAGACCACGGCGGTTTGTGCCGGCATTTCCACAATCGCGGGCGTGACGTAATAGGCTTGGGGGAACTGGTCGGCCAGCACGCG
>CANBTQ010000133.1 GCA_947372425.1 Comamonadaceae bacterium
CGATTACCGGTACCAACGACGTGCCGCTGGTGAGCGTGGGCAACGTGACCGGCGCGGTCACCGAACAGGTGACACCGGCCGGCAACCTGAGCGACAGCGGCGCCATCACCTTCAGCGATGTGGATCTGACCGATGTCCACAGCGTGAGCGCGGTAGCCGTGGGCACCACCCTGGGCACGCTCAGCGTGGTCAAGGACAGCGACACCACAGGCACCGGTACCGGTGGTCAACTGACCTGGAGCTACCAGGTGGCCGACAGCGCCGTGGAATACCTGGCCGCAGGCCAGACCAAGCCCGAGCAGTTCACGGTGACAGTGGACGACGGCCACGGAGGTGTGGTCAATCGCACGGTAAGCGTGACGATTACCGGCACCAACGACGCACCCGTCATTACGGTCGGGGCGAACGACAGCGCCACCCTGGGGCTCACGGAAGCCAATGCCGGCTTGTCCGGCAACGGCACTCTGAGCGTGGCTGACGTGGATCTGCTCAATACCGTGGCCACCGGTGTGACGGGCGTGAGCGTGAGCGGCGTAACTGGGGGGCTGAACTCCGGTGCGGCCGCCTTGCTGGCCATGCTGCGCGTGGATGCGGGCAATGTGATCGATGCTGCGCACCAGAGCGGCACCATTCACTGGGCTTTTGATTCCGGCAGCGAACCCTTCGATTACCTGGCTGCAGGCGAGCAACTGGTGCTGACCTATACCGTGCGCGCTACCGACAGCAGCAATGCCACGGCAGACCAGACGGTCACGGTCACGGTCACCGGAACCAACGATGTGCCAACGCTGAGCATCGCCGACCGCAATGGTGCGGATAGCGGCCAACTGACGGTTAGTGAAGCGGGGTTGGTGGACCCCGGCAGCAGCAGTGCATCGGCCACAGGCAGCATGCAGATTGCTTCGCGCGATGGTCTGGCCTCGGTCTCCATTGACGGCACGGTGGTGACCCTGGGCGCATTGAACGGCCTGGGCGCCAACCCGGTCCGGATCCCGACGGCCACCGGCTATCTCACGCTGACCGCCTTTGACCCTGCCACGGGCACCCTGAGCTACTCGTTTGCGCTGGGCGGCCCGCAGAACCATGCGGCCGGCCCGGTCAGCGATGCGATTGCCATCGGCGTGACCGGACGCAATGGCGTAACCACGCAAGGCACGCTGAATGTCAGCATTGTCGATGACGTGCCGACGGCCTATGACGATGCCGCCGCCATCACCGAAGACGCAGTACCCGACGCGGTCACAGGCAATGTGATCAGCGCCGGACCGGGTGCCGACCGTGCCGGTGCCGACACCCCCCTGACGGTGACCACGGTGGCGCTGGGAGGCGTGGTGCAGGCGGCCGGCACGGCGCTGACAACGGAGTACGGCAGTCTGACGATCCGGGCCGATGGCAGCTACACCTACACCCTGGACAACAGCAAGTCCACCGTGCAGCGCCTCAACGGCAATGAGACGGTGACCGAGACTTTTGTCTACACCGTGCGCGATGCCGATGGCAATACGGCCAGTGCCCGCCTGGTGGTGACCATCACCGGCCAGGAGGACCCCATGCCTTCGGTGACCGCAGTCGGTCAACACGACAGCGGTTTGGTGCAGCCGCAAACTGCCGGCATTGATCAGGGCATGGGCAATGACCTGCACGTGCAATTGGCAGTGCAGCAGACGGCACAGGATTTTGCGGACATGTCCGGGCAACTGATCGATGGCCAGGGCGTGGCAGCCGGGGCCGAGGTCCGTTCGCAGAGTCTGAGCATCGCGCAGGGCATGGGCAACTCGGAGCATGTCAGCCGCAATGGCGTGGCCTTTTCCGTGCAGCTGGCCCGCGACTCGATCGGGCCGGGGCGTAGCCTGGGCAACAGTTTGGTGATGGGAGCGGAGAGTCTGTTCAACGACCTGGCTCCGTTCGCACCAACCGGTGCCAATCCCGGTGCCCTGAGCGCAGGCGATGCCGCAGCACCGGCAGATCAAGGCGCCATCGATGCCAATGCCGCACCGGCAAGCCCGGTGGCGGCAGCACCCGACACGCGCGCACAGGAGCCGGTGCACGATGCCGGCGAACGCGCACTGCAGCGGCTGGCGGATACCCGGGCGATGGGCCCGGTGCCCGGAGACATCGCGGTGCGGGAGGGCGCAATCGGCTTCAGTACCCGCGTGGCCGAAGTGGCACGGCAGCGTGCGCTGCAGCGTGCCGGCCTGGGCGAAACGCGGCAGGCACGGGTGCTGACAGTCCCCCGCGCCGTGAACCGCGCATGACAAAAACACACTTGAAAAACGACAAGAGAACCATGAAAAACAAACAATCAACCCCCTGGCATGTGGGCCGCATGACCGCTGCGGGCCTGGCCCTGGCCGCCTTGGCGGGCTGCAGCGTGACACCGCAAAAGCTCACACGCGACGAGATCACTACCCGCGTGCGCACCGACCAGGATCAGATCTACAAGGAGCAGGAGCAGCTGCGCGAGCCCATCACCTTCTCGGTGGCACTGGCACGGGCGCTCAAGTACAACCTGGACTACCGCCTCAAGCTGATGGAAAGCACCCTGTCGCAGGGTTTGCTGGACGTATCCAAGCTCGATCTGCTGCCCAAGCTGGTGGTGGATGCCGGTTACCAGCGGCGCAGCAATGACTCCGGCGGAGCCAGCATCGGCATTGAGGACCATGTGCTCAATCCGCGCCCGACCACGTCGGAAGAGCGCACCCACAGCATGGGACATGCCGAGCTGTCCTGGAACGCGCTGGACTTCGGCATCAGCTACTTCCGCGCCAAGCAGGCGGCCGACGAATACAACATTGCCGAGGAGCGGCGCCGCAAGATTCTGCAAAACATTGTGCAGGACGTGCGCAATGCGTACTGGCGCGCCGTTGGTGCCCAGCGTCTGCTGTCCGAGGCCGACAACCTGTTGGTGCGCATACGCCAGGCCCTGGAGCAGTCGCGCCAGGCCGAGCGTTCGGGGGCGATTGCCCCGGGCGTGGCGCTGGCCTACCAGCGTGCCCTGCTGGACGCGATGAGCATGGTCAACGCCAAGCGCCAGGAGATGGACTTTGCCAAGCGTGAACTCGCGGCGCTCATGAATGTGACGCCCGGCACCGATTTCCGCATGGCCGATGTCAAGGAATACCAGTTGGCCCCGGTGCCCCTCAATGTGGGTGAGCTGGAGCTGACGGCGCTGCAAAACCGGCCCGAGTTGCTGGAGGAAGACTACCGCGCCCGCGTCGGCCACGACGAGGCCCGCAAGCAACTGGCCGCACTGTTTCCCAGCCTGAACGTGTATGCCGGCATGCGCTACGACAGCAACAACCTGCTCTACAACAACAACTGGGCCGACAGTGGTGTGAACCTGTCGCTCAACCTGTTCAAGCTCGCCGGTCTGCCGACCATCCAGCGCACCAACGCAGCGCGCAGCGCAGCCGACGATGGCCGTCGCATGGCCTTGTCCATGGCGGTGATCACGCAGGTGCGCGTGTCGATTGAGCGCTACAAGCTGACCATGCTGGAAATGGAGTTGGCGAGCGAGTCCACCCGGGTGGACCAGCGGCTGGCCAGCATTTCGCGCGCCGGCAGCAACAACAAGCTGGAAAGCGAACTCGAGGCCCTGCGCACCGAATCGCGTGCCGTGGTCTCGCGCTTCCAGCAGGCCACGGCCTATGCCGGTGCGCAGGCGGCGTATGGCCGCATCATGAATTCGGTCGGGCTGGATCTGCTGCCCGATACCGTGACCGGCACCGACATCCCCACGCTGGCGCGCGCCATCGAGGCCAAGATGCTGGATGGAGAGCGTGATGTGTTTCTGGACACGGCGGTCGATGCGCGCCGGCCGCAGGCCTTTGTACTGGGTGACATCCGCCTGGCCGCAGGGGCAGACACCACGGCGGTGCGCGCCAGCCTGACGCGCGTGCTGTCACGCGGCGCACTGACGCTGGTGCCGGCTGGTACGGCGCAGGCGCCGGTGCTGAGCCTGAACCTGGAGCAGAGCGAAAGCCCGTCGGGCACCCTGAAGGCCCTGTGGCACATGCAGTTGCTGGACGGCGAAGGTCAGCGGCTGATGGACGAGACCTATGTGAGCTACCTGCCGCGTGAATTTGGGGAGCGCACGCTTACCGCATTCGCCGAGGCGGCCGTGTTGTCCGTCGACAGCAAGTTGCGCGAGGCCCTGCTGCCACGCGCCGACGGGGTGCCCCGTTGATGGCCCGCCTTCTGCATGGCTGTATCCGGGCTCTGCTGCTGGCAGCGGGCGCGGGCTTGCTCAGTGTGGCTGCGGCGCAAACCACCAAGCCGGAGGCCGCGCGTGCGGTCGCCGTCGCAGCGGGAGGCGCGGAGAAAGCCCCGGCCAGGGCCTTTTCACCCGGCGGCGAGGCGCGCCTGCTGGTCGTGGCCGGTCAGGAGAGCACCATGTCGGCACCGATGGCGGGCCGCATCGCCAGTGTGACGGTGCGCCTGGGCGACGAAGTCACGGCCAACCAGGTGATGGTGGCCTTTGATTGCGCCGAAGTGCAGGCGCACCGCGACGCATCCCGCGCCGAACTCATGATTTCACGCCTGCAGCACGAGGCCAAACTCAAACTGCAGGCGCTGGAGTCAGCTGCCGAAGTGGAAGTCCAACTGGCGGCGGCGGCGGTGGACAAGGCCGACGCGCAGGTGCGCATGATTGACGCGCAACTGATGCAGTGCCAGTTTGCGACCCCTTTTGACGGTCGGGTGGCACGGGTCCATGTCAAGCCGGGCCAAAGCGTATCGGTGGGTGCGCCGGTGGTGGACGTGGTGTCGCTGGTGGGGCTGCGCGCGCGGCTGAACGTGCCTTCGCGCTGGCTTGCGGTGATACGCCCCGGTGTGCGCCTGGATGCCGAGATTGAGGAGATTGGCCGGCGCTATGCGCTGCGCATCTCGCGCGTTTCGGCGCGCGTGGACGCGGTCAGCCAGACGGTCGAGCTCGAAGCCGATTTCGAAGGATCGCCCAAAGACCTGCTGCCCGGCATGAGTGGGCGCGCCTGGTTGGCGTCCGGTCGATGAGGGGTGCTGTGACTCTGCGTGACGGGGCTGCCGCCGTGCAGCCTGGCATGGCGGCAACACCATGAGCGCCGACATCGCCCTGGCCTTGGCCGACAAGGCCAGGGCCGCAACCACACCGGAGCAACTGGGCTTTGTGCTGTGCAATGACACGCACCAGCTGTTGCCGTACCGGCAGGCTGCGCTGATCAGTCTGGAGCAAACGGGGCGGGTGCGTCTGTTGGCCCATTCCGGCCTGGCCAGTGTTGAGCCGGATTCGCCGTATGCCCTGTGGCTTGCCGAGGTGGCCGTGTGCCTGCGTGCCGACCTTGAAAAGCTGTCGCCCGAGCTGCCGCTGCTGCATGTCACACCGGCTGGTCTGTCCGCTGAATTGGCCGCCGGCTGGGCGCAGTGGTTGCCTGCGCATGTCTGGGCGCTGCCCCTGTGCGGGCCTGACGGCCGCCTGCGTGCACTGCTGCTGCTGGCCCGCGAGGAAGCCTGGCCCGAGCAGATTGCGTTGCAGTCCGATGCCTGGTGGCTGCTGGCGACGGTTCGTGTCTATGGCCATGCCTGGTGGGCTTTGAGTGCGCGCGGCATGCGCCTGGCAGAGCGCTTGCGCCGGCTGGGTCGCTCCGGCGGGCTGCGTTGGGCTCTGCTGCTGGTGTTGTTGCTGCTGCTGGTGCCGGTGCGCGAATATGCCCTGGCGCCGGCGGAGGTGGTGTCGCTGGCCAGCCAGGTCATCACCGCACCGCAAGAGGGGGTGATCCGGCGCATGCTGGTTACGCCCAATACACCGGTCAAGGCCGGGGATGTATTGGCCGAACTCGATGACACGACCTTGCACAACCGGATGGCCGTGGCCCAAGCGGCCCTGTCGACGGCGCGGGCAGACTACCTGCAGACCTCGCGGCGCTCCTTTGACCGGCTCGAAGCCAAGGCCGATCTGGGCATGACCGAGGGCAGGGTGCGCGAACGCGAGGCCGAATTGCGCAGTGCCCGCCAGGATTTGGCGCGCCTGCAGGTGCAGGCTCCGGTGGATGGCGTGTTTGTGTACTCCAACCCCGATGACTGGGCCGGCAAGCCGGTGCAGACCGGCGAGCGCATCGGTTTTCTGGCCGATCCGTCCAAGCTGGGTCTGCTGGCCTGGGTGCCGGTGGCCGAGGCCATCAACCTGCAGGCCGGTGCGGCCATGACACTGTTTCTGCGGGTGGCGCCGCTGGCACCCCTGGCCGCGCATCTGGACTATGCGAGCTACCAGGTGAGCGAGTCGCCCGATGGCGTGGCAAGTTACCGCGTGCGTGGCGGGCTGGACCCGGCCACGCTGCCCGAAGGTGTGGCGCGCATCGGTTTGCGCGGCACCGTGCGCCTGGCCGGTGACTGGACGGTGTTGGGCTACCTGCTGCTGCGCCGTCCGATTGCCGCCACGCGTGAGTGGTGTGGATGCTAGACGCGGCTGCCTTGGCCGGGTTGCCCTACGTGCAGCCACCCGCCGCGCCTGCGGCCTGGCCGGACTTGCGTGAGGAATTGCAGTTGCATGCAGCCGGTTGCAATGCCGATGGCTCCCCGGCCTGGCACATTGCCGACCCGGTGCGCAATCAGTTCTTTCGCATTGGCTGGCTGGAGTTCGAGGTCTTGCAGCGCTTCGCCCTGGCGGACGCGGAGCAGATAGCGCAGCACATCTCGCGGGAGACCACACTTGCGGTGGAAGCCAGGGACGTTACGGACTTCGTCGGGTTTTTGCAGCAGCAGGGCCTGCTGCGGCAGGCACGCGCGCCCGGGCCTTCCGACCGGTTTGGCTGGCGCTGGTGGCTGCACAACTACCTGTTCATTCGCGTGCCCTTGGTGCGACCGGCACGCCAGCTGGCCTGGCTGGCGCCGCGCTTGTCGGCCCTGTACAGCCTGTGGTTCGCCGGCCTGACGGTGTTGGCCGGTGTCACCGGTCTGGCACTGGCAGCGCGGCAATGGGATCAGGTCACGCTGGGGCTGGCCCGCGTTTTTACCCTGGAGGGCACCCTGGGCTACTTGGGTGCATTGGCCCTGTCCAAGGTCATCCATGAACTCTCGCACGCGCTGACGGCCACGCGCCATGGCGTGCGGGTCGGCCATATGGGACTGGCGCTGGTGGTGATGTGGCCTATGGCCTATACCGACACCGGCGAGAGCTGGAAGCTGTCGAACGCGCGCCACCGCCTGGCCATTGCCAGTGCCGGCATCGCGGCCGAGCTGACACTGGCGGCCTGGTGCACCTTGTTGTGGGCGCTGCTGCCGGACAGCGGCCTGCGCAGCGCCGCGTTCTTTTTGGCCAGCACCGCCTGGGTCTGGACGCTGGCCATCAACGCCAGCCCGTTCATGCGCTTTGATGGCTATTTCATCGTGGCCGACCTGCTGGATATTCCGGGCCTGCACGAACGGGCCGGGCGCTTTGCCAAGCGCTGGTTGCACCGGACCTTTCTGGGCCTGCGTGCGCCCTTGCCCGAACCGGTTACCCCAGCGCGCGAGCGTTTCCTCACGGCCTTTGCCTTGACCACCTGGGTCTATCGGCTGGTGGTGTTTGCCGGCATTGCAGTGGTGGTTTACCACGCCTTTTTCAAGGCGCTGGGCTTGCTGCTGTTTGCCGTGGAAATCTGGTACTTCCTGGCCCGGCCGGTGGTGGCAGAGCTGCACAACTGGTGGCGCTGGCGTGCCGCGGTGAAGCACCGCGTCTGGCTGGTCTGGTTGCTGCTGCTGGGCGCTGGAGCAGCGTGCTTGCTGGCGCCCTGGCCGACCCGGGTGGAAGCGCCGGGCGTGCTGCGCAGTGCGGTCGAGCAGGCGGTGTATTCGCCGTTCCCGGCACGCCTGCTGCGCGTCGATGTGCAGGAGGGGCAAGCGGTTGCCGTCGCGCAGCGTCTGGCCGAACTGGATGCGCCGCGCCAGAGTGCCGAGCG
>CANBTQ010000134.1 GCA_947372425.1 Comamonadaceae bacterium
GCACAGCCGTGCATTCGCTCATGATGGCCTCAAACGCCTTGCCCGTGAAGATGTCCTTCAGTGGCGTGCGCAACTGGGTCTTCCAGCTGGCACGCAGGCTGTGGTCTTGCAATTGGGGGAACAGGTCTTCCACGCCATCCAGGCTGCGCGCCAACACCATGATGCGTTTGACAGCCTCATGCGCGGCCTGCAGCATCTCGTAGTTGTCGCTGTTAACCGGAATGTTGGTGTGCACGTTGCCATCGCCGGCATGCATGTGCAGCGCCACCCAGACGCGACCCTTGAGCACGCGCTGGTGGATGGCGGTGCATTCCTTCAGCACCGCTTCAAAGGCGCCGCCGGTGAAGATGCCTTGCAGGGGCGCACGGATCTGCGTCTTCCAACTGGCACGCAGGCTGTGGCCCTGCAATTGGGCAAACAAGGGCTCCACGTCGTTGAGCCAGCCCTGCCACTGCGCGCGCACTTCGGCCACCAGCGCCAGCGCCTGGTCCACGCGGGCCTGCAGCAGCTCGGGCGCCGGCACGTCGCTGGCGTCATCGGCCTTGCCCAGCGGCAGATTGCCCTGGCGGAAAAATTCGCTCAGGGCGTCGCACAGCGCCAGCTTATTTACCAGGCTGAGCTCGATGTTGATGCGTTCGATGCCATCCGTGTACTCGGCCATGCGCGGCAGCGGAATCACCACGTCTTCGTTGATCTTGAAGGCGTTAGTGTGGCGGCTGATGGCCGCCGTCTTCTTGCGGTCCAGCCAGAACTTCTTGCGCGCTTCCGGGCTGATGGCGATAAAGCCTTCGCCACTGCGCGAATTGGCAATGCGCACCACTTCCGAGGTGGCACGGGCCACCGCATCAGCATCGTCACCGGCAATGTCGCCAAACAACGCCATCTTGGGCAGGCCGCCGCGCTTGGATTTGGTGGCATAGCCCACCGCCTTCAGGTAGCGGTCGTCCAGATGTTCCAGGCCGGCCAGCAGCACACCACTGCGCTTTTGCTCGGCGAACATGAAGTCGATGATTTCCACAATGCTGGGCACGGCGTCGCGGGCGTCGCCGAAGAACTCCAGGCACACCGTGCGGGTGTGGGTGGGCATGCGGTGCACCACCCAGCGCGCGCTGGTGATCAGGCCGTCGCAGCCCTCTTTCTGGATGCCGGGCAGGCCACTCAGGAACTTGTCGGTAACGTCCTTGCCCAGGCCTTCCTTGCGAAAGCTCCGACCCGGAATGTCCAGGCGCTCGGTACGGATGGGCGTCTTGCCATCGGCCTTGAAATACTGCAGCTCAAAGCTGGCCACCTCGGCATCATGGATCTTGCCCATGTTGTGGTTGATGCGGGTGACCTCCAGCCACTCGGCCTGCGGCGTCACCATGCGCCAACTGGCCAGGTTGTCCAGGGCCGTACCCCACCGCACGGCCTTCTTGCCACCGGCATTCATGGCACTGTTGCCGCCAATGCAGCTGGCTTCCGCCGAGGTCGGGTCCACCGCAAACACATAACCGGCACGCTCGGCCGCATCGGCCACGCGCTGGGTCACCACACCGGCTTCACTCCAGACCGTGGCCACTTCGCGGTCCAGGCCCGGCAAGCGCTTCATCTGCACCTCGGTCATGGCTTCGAGCTTTTCGGTGTTGATGACCGCGCTCTTCCAGGTCAGCGGCACCGCGCCGCCGGTGTAGCCGGTGCCGCCGCCACGCGGGATGATGGTCAGGCCCAGGTCAATACAGCCCTTTACCAGACCGGCCATTTCTTCTTCGGAGTCGGGTGTCAGCACCACAAACGGGTACTCCACACGCCAGTCGGTGGCGTCGGTCACATGGCTGACGCGCGACAGGCCGTCGAACTTGATGTTGTCCTTGGCCGTGACCTTGTTGAGCTGGCGCTGGGCCTTGCGGCGCAGAGCAGCCACTTCTTCAAAGGACGCATCAAACTGCTCCACCGCGGAACGCGCGGCAGTGAGCAACTGGCCGACCATGGCATCGCGCTCGGGATCCATATCGGGGGTGCGCCGCTTGCCGACCTCACCCAGGCGGTGGGTCAGCGCCTCGACCAGCTGGCCGCGGCGCTTGGGGTTGTCCAGCAGATCATCCTGCAAATAGGGATTGCGCTGCACCACCCAGATATCACCCAGCACCTCGTACAGCATGCGCGCCGAGCGGCCGGTGCGGCGCTCTTCGCGCAGCAGGTTCAGTGTTTGCCAGGCCGGCGCACCCAGCAGGCGGATGACGATTTCGCGGTCGGAGAACGATGTGTAGTTGTAGGGGATTTCGCGGATGCGCTCGTGCGGTTGCGCGGGTGCAGGGTCGGCGCTGGTCAGGTGCGAGAGGAGGGTCGGAGCGTTCATCGGTTTTTATAGGAGCAACCGAGGGGGCCGAAATGCCAGTCCACGGGGCTGATTAGCAGACCCGCGATGGTACCGCAGTGCAACAAAGCGACCTGATCTATCGTGCAAAGGCCACACCGCGGGCACAGTCAGATGAATGCGTATGCAAGGCCCTACAACAAGCCCAATCGTTCGATTGGTGCTACCATTTGACTATGCAAACCTTCTCTGCCAACCAGGCCAAAACCCAGTTTGGCCAGTTTATTGATCTAGCCCAGCGCGAACCCGTACGCGTGATGCGGCGTGACCGCGTGGTTGGCGTGATGGTATCGGCGCAGGATTACGAGGCCATGCGCGCCTTTTATGCCAACCGGCTGCAACACACACTGGCGCAAACCGCCAGCGAAGCTGAGCAGGCCGGACTGACCCCCGAGGCACTCGAAGTCCTGCTGCGTGACGATTCTTAAGCTGGTCATAGACACCAATGTGTTGATCAGCGCGGCGCTTTCAGGCCAAGGCGCTCCGGCCACCGTGCTGCGTATGGCATTGGCCCACCACCATCTGGTTTTTTCACAGCCAACCTTCGACGAGTTGCGCACCAGGCTGTACCGTCCCAAGTTCGACCGTTACATCAGCCTGGAGAACCGCACACGCCTGCTGCACGATTTCAGCGCCAGCGCCGACTGGGTGGAGTGTGCCGAGCCCGGCCACTATTGCCGTGACCGCGACGACGACAAGTTCATTGAAACGGCACTTGCCGCAAAAGCTGCTTTCCTCATCAGCGGAGACAAAGACCTGCTGGAGGCCGCTGCGCCAGAAGGATTGCAGATCATCACCGCTGTGCAGGCATTGGAAAGACTGCGCGTATAAAGCGGCCCTACCATCCGTCGTATAACCGGAGCCCGCATGACCACTGACCGCTTACCCGCCTGGCCCTATCCACGCTGGGTCGCCCACCGGGGCGCCGGCAAACTGGCGCCCGAAAACACCCTGGCCGCATTTCGCTTGGGCGCCAGCCATGGTTACCGCATGTTTGAGTGTGACGTAAAACTCAGTGCCGACGGCGTGCCCTTTCTGATGCACGACGCGGAACTGACCCGCACCACCAACGCGGCCGCGCGCACCGCTGCGGGCATTGACGGTACCAGCGACATCGGCGGCGACTATCCCTGGAGTGTGCTGTCGCAGCTGGATGCCGGCAGCTGGCATTCGCCCGCCTATGCCGGTGAGCCGCTGCCCACCTTCGAAGCCATTGCACGCTACTGCCGGGCCAACGGTCACTTCCTCAACATCGAAATCAAGGCCACACCGGGCACCGAACACCACACAGGTGAAGTCGTTGCAGCACACGCGGCCCGCCTGTGGCAGGGTGCCGCCGTGCCGCCGCTGCTGACCTCGTTTGACATCCCGGCACTCGAAGGTGCACGGTCCGCACGGCCGGAGTTGCCGCGGGGCCTGTTGATTGATGCGCTGGAGGGTCAGCCCTGGTCTGCCTGGCTGGACAAGGCAAACGCGCTGCAGTGCCAGGCCATCGTGTGCAACCACACACTCTGGAACGCAGACACGGTGGCCCAGGCCCAGGCACGCGGGTTCAGGACCCTGAGCTATACCGTGAATGACGAAGCAGAAGCCGCACGGCTGATCGCCCTGGGCACCGACGCAGTCATTACCGACCGGGTGGATTTGTTCAATCCGGGCCCGCTGGCCGGCTAAAACTGTTCAACTGCGCCAGGCCTTGCTGGCAAACCACTGGCTGGCGGCACAGGCCAGCACCATGGCGGTGTAGGTCGCCATCTTGGCATCATGTCCAAAAATCAGCAGACCGGTCAGCAGGACCACCACGTTTGCTACTGAATTTATAGCGCCCTGGGCGAGCAGGCTATGATGGGGCCGCGCTTTCTTCATCACCAGGGGGGCAATCGCCGCCACCAAAAGGCCGACAACCCATGCCGGTGCAATAAAATTCAGCAAGTGGTTTAGCAGGCCCAAAAGGCTCATGGTGTGGGGTTGAGGTCCGTCAAAAAGCGGACCTCTTTGGAATAGGGATGAATCGGATTTTATAATCCACTGATAAACGTATGGCAGTCTGGGCATTAGGAATCAACCACACCACCGCGCCGCTGGACATGCGCGGCCGTTTTGCGTTCGCCATGGACAAGGTGGAGCCCCACCTGCAGGCCCTGCGCCAGGCACTGGACCGCAACCCCGAGGCGGCCATCGTCTCCACCTGCAACCGCACCGAAATCTACTGCGCCGGCGACGAAGCGGCGATGGAGCAGACACTGGCCTGGCTGGCGCAAAGCGGCGGCGTCTCCACCCACGAACTGCGTTCACACACCTACCACCTGGAAGGCAACGAGGCTGCACGCCACGCCTTCCGCGTGGCCAGCGGGCTGGACTCCATGGTGCTGGGCGAGCCACAGATCCTCGGGCAGATCAAGGACGCGGTGCGGGCTGCGGACGAAGCCGGCGCCCTGGGCACCACGCTATCGCAGTTGTTCCAGCGCTCCTTTGCCGTGGCCAAGGAAGTGCGCACCTCCACCGAAATCGGTGCCCATTCCATCAGCATGGCTGCTGCGGCTGTGCGCCTGTCCTCCCAATTGTTTGAAGACCTGGCCCAGGTGAAAGTGCTGTTTGTGGGCGCGGGCGAGATGATCGAGCTCTGCGCCACCCACTTTGCCGCCAAGAACCCCAAGTCGATTGCGATTGCCAACCGCACCTTCGAGCGCGGCGAAAAACTGGCCGTACGCTTTGGTGGCGAGGTCATGCGCCTGTCGGACCTGCCCGACCGGCTGCATGAGTTTGACGCCGTGATCAGCTGCACCGCCAGCACCCTGCCCATCATCGGACTGGGTGCGGTGGAGCGTGCCCTCAAGAAGCGCCGTCACCGCCCCATGTTCATGGTCGATCTGGCTGTGCCGCGCGATATCGAGCCGGAAGTGAAGGCCTTGGGCGACGTATACCTGTACACCGTGGATGACCTGGCCAACGTGGTGCAGACCGCGCAGGCCAGCCGGCAGGCGGCCGTGGCCCAGGCCGAGGCAATTGTGGACGCCGGCGTGCAAAGCTTTATGCATTGGGTCGAGCAGCGCAACACCGTGCCGCTGATCCAGCAACTCAATGCCCAGGCCGAGCAATGGCGCACCGCCGAGGTGGCGCGCGCACGCAAGCTGCTGGCACGCGACGGAGACATTGATGCCGCCCTGGAAGCCCTGGCACGCGGCATGACGCAAAAGATGCTGCATGGCGCCATGGCGGAATTGCGCAACAGCGATGTGGCAGCCCGTGAACGCGCCAGCAACGCCATCCAGCATTTCTTCCTGCGCAACGAACGGTGATGTTGCCCCCACGTTCGCCCACTGCGTGTGGCTCTCTGCCCCCCAAGGGGGCTAACCCGCCTTGGGGCGGCCCTTCGCGGCATTTCTAGCGGCGCTGCCCTGCCGCCGCCTCTGCCCGGGTGCTGACCGGACAGGCTTCTCGTCCCCTTTGTTATTCCAGTTCCATGAAACCATTTTTGCGCCAACAACTAGCCCGCTTTGCCGACCGTCTGGGAGAGCTGGAATTTCTGCTCTCGCGCGAAGACATCATGCAGGACATGAAGCAGTTCCTGGTGCTGTCGCGTGAGCACACCGAGGTGGGTGCCGTGGCCGGTCGCTGGGCGCGTTACCAGCAGCGCGAGGCGGATCTGGCTGCCAGCCAGGAGATGCTGTCCGGTTCCGCCGAGGATGAAGAGATGTCAGCCATGGCGCAGGAAGAAATCGACAGTGCAAGCGCCGAACTGGCACAACTGGAGCAGGAGCTGCAACGCATGCTGCTGCCCAAGGACCCGGACGACCAGCGCCCGGCGTTTGTGGAAATCCGCGCCGGCACCGGTGGCGACGAGTCGGCCCTGTTCGCAGCCGACCTGGCCCGCATGTACACCCGCTATTGCGACGCTGCCGGCTTCAAGACCGAGATCATGAGCGCTTCCGAGAGTGAGCTGGGGGGCTACAAGGACGTGGTGCTGCGCATCGAGGGCACGACCATGACCAATGCCGGCCCCTGTGGCGCCTACGGCATGCTGAAGTTCGAGAGTGGCGGCCACCGGGTGCAACGCGTACCCGCCACCGAAACGCAAGGCCGTATCCACACCAGCGCCTGCACCGTGGCCGTGCTGGCCGAGCAGGACGAGGCCGAGGCCATCAAGATCAACCCGTCTGATTTGCGCATTGACACCTACCGCGCCAGTGGCGCCGGCGGCCAGCATATCAACAAGACCGACTCCGCCGTGCGTATCACGCACATCCCCACCGGCATCGTCGCCGAGTGCCAGGACGGACGCAGCCAGCACAGCAACAAGGCGCAGGCGCTCAAGGTGTTGACGGCCCGCATCCACGAGAAAGACCGTTCTGAACGCGCCGCCAAGGACGCAGCCGAGCGCAAGAGCCTGGTCGGCAGCGGCGACCGCAGCGACCGCATCCGCACCTACAACTTTCCGCAGGGGCGCCTTAGCGACCACCGCATCAACCTGACGCTGTACAAACTGCTGGGCATCATGGAAGGGGACCTGGGCGATGTGATCGAGGCGCTGCAGGCCTATGAGGCGGCGCAGCAGATGGCGGCACTGGAACTCAACGCCTGAGCGCTGCAGGAATACCTTCGCATCGCCTGAATCGTCGTCCCCATGCCACCCGTGACCATCACCCAAGCCATCCAGCATGCCCAATCCCTGGGGCTGGAGCGCCTGGACGCACAACTGCTGGCGTTGCATGCGCTGGGGCGCGCGAGCAGCGAGCGCGCCTGGTTGCTGGCGCATGGCAACGACCCCATGCCGGACGACGCCGGCGCCCAGTTGCGGGCCCATGCAGTGCATCGCGCAGGCGGCGTGCCGCTGGCCTATATCACCGGCTTCAAGGAGTTTTACGGCTTGCCCTTGCAGGTGGACGCGCGTGTGCTGGACCCGCGTGCCGACACCGAGACGCTGGTGGACTGGGCACTGGAGCGCATGGATGCACAGGCGCCCGCAAGCCTGATCGATCTGGGTACCGGCAGCGGCGCCATTGCGCTGGCACTCAAGCACAGCCGTTCGCAGTGGCAGGTGCATGCACTGGACTACAGCGCAGACGCGCTGGCAGTGGCTGCTGCCAATGCAGCGCGGCTCGGACTTGGCGTGCAATTTCACCAAGGCTCCTGGCTGCAGCACATGCCGCAATGCTTTGCCCTGATTGTTTCCAACCCGCCCTATATTGCCGCGCAGGATGCGCACCTGGCTGCCCTGACCCACGAACCCGTGCAGGCACTGGCCAGCGGCAGCGACGGTCTGGACGATATTCGCAGCATCATCCGGCAAGCCCCTTCGCATTTGCAGGCCGACGGCTGGCTGCTGCTGGAGCATGGCTACTACCAGGCTGGCACCGTGCGCACCCTGTTGCAGGACGCAGGCTTTGCCAGCGTCCAGTCCCGTTGCGACATTGCCGGCATTGAACGCTGCAGCGGCGGCCAGTGGCTTGCAGGTGCAGATACCTCCATTTGATTCAAGGAAAGATTCCCATGAGCAACGCTCCCGCATGCCCCCAGTGCACACTGGAAAACACCTACCC
>CANBTQ010000135.1 GCA_947372425.1 Comamonadaceae bacterium
CGCCACAGGGCGGGCGCATCATCAACAACGGCTCCATCTCGGCCCACGCCCCGCGCCCTCACTCAGCGCCCTATACCTCCACCAAGCACGCCATCAGCGGCCTGACCAAGTCACTCTCGCTGGACGGGCGCAAGTACAACATTGCCTGCGGTCAGATCGACATCGGCAACGCCCTGACCGAGCTGGCCGCCCCCATGGCCAAAGGCGTGCCACAGGCCAACGGCCAGATTGCGGTTGAACCGATGATGGACGTGCAGCAGGTGGGTGAGGCGGTGCTGCACATGGCGAACCTGCCGCTCTCCACCAATGTGCAGACCATGACCATCATGGCCACGCAAATGCCCTTTGTGGGCCGGGGCTAGCTTCCTGCCGCGGCCGCGCGGGCCGCATGCAGGGTCTGCGTGCCGCTCCAGTTTTCGCCGGGGGCCAGCTGCACCGGCTGGCCGATGCGGGCGGCTTCCACACACAGAAACTGGCGAAAGCCGTCGCGCGGCAAATCCGGCGGGCTGGCCGCGGCCGCGCCGCCCGGGTTCCACACCACCACATCGTTGAAGCCGCTTTGCTCCAGCGCCACCAGCCCCAGGGCCGAGTGCAGTTGCAGCTGCGCCGGGGCCTGGAAGTAAATGCGGTCTATGGCCTCGTAGGGCTTGAGCGGCGTGTGCGGCTGCAGCACCGGGGGTGATGCGGTGCAGTCTTCAAACGTGCAGGCGTCCAGACCCGAGAGCGATACCGAGTCGATAGCGCCAATGGCCAGGTAGGTGTGCAGCGCGGCCTGGAAGCTGAAGGTGTCGGCCCCCCGGTTGCTGACCGTCAGCGTCAGCACCAGGCGGTTGTCCTGCAGCGCCACCGTCAGCGTGCAGCCAAAGGCGTGGGGCCACAGCGCCTTGATGACCTTGTGGCTTTGCAGCGCCAGGGTGACGCGGCAGGCGTCGCCAGCCTGTGCATCGGCAGCATCCTTTTCCACCATGGCCCAGCGGCAGGTGCGGGCAAAGCCGTGGCGCGGCAGCACGCCGCGGGTATTGAACTGGGGGAACACCACCGGCACACCGCCGCGTATGGCCTGGCCGGATTCAAAGCGGGTGTTGGGGCTGAGATAGAGCTGCTCCACGCCGGCGGCGCTTTTCCAGGACACCACATGGGCACCGTGCAGGGTGATGGTGGCGCTGGCGCCATCCGGCGCGCACAGGCGGACCGCAGGCAGTCCGTGGAAGAGGCAGTTTTCGAGGGTGGGCATCCCCCATTTTAGGTGGCGCTGTGCGCTGGCTTGGCGGCCCGGGCAAAGATCACAATGCCCAGCAGCGAAATGGCCAGCCCCGCCGCCATGGCCCACGATAGCGGCTCGCCAAACAGCGCCCAGGCCCACAGCATGGTGACCGGCGGGCTCAGGTACAGGATGGCGGTGACGCGGGCGGCCGAGGTGTGGCGCAGGGCCAGGTAGTACAGGCCCCAGGCGCCAAACGTGGCCACCAGCACCAGCCACAGAATGCCGCCTATAAAGCCGGCATTCAGCACCGGCAGCACGCTGCCCTCGTTCCAGGCAAACAAGGCAAAAATGGCCGCCGCCGACAGGCACTGGATGCACAGTTTCTGGATCACCGGCATGGCGTTCGATGGGCTGCCGTTTTGCAGCAGCGTGGCCAGTGCCAGGGCCGCCGTGCCCAGCACCGGCAGGCCATAGGCCCACAGCGGCACATCACCGGGCTGGCCGGTAATGCCGGAGGCCACCATGACTCCCAGCAGCCCGATGCCGGTGCCCAGCCATTGCCGGCCCGTCAGCACCTGTCCCAGCACCGGCCAGGAGAGTATGGCCACCACCAGCGGCAGCATGTCGGTAATCAGGGCCACCAGCCCGGTGGGCACACCCTGCGCAATGGCCAGGGCAAAGCTGCCCAGGTAGCCCGACATGGCCAGGGCGCCAAAGGCCATTTGCGCAAGCACGTCCCGGGCCCGCATGCGTGGCCCCAGCGTCAGCGCCAGCGGCAGCAGCAGCACGCCGGACACCAGGCTGCGCCACAACAGAATGGAGAAGATGGGTGCGTAGTCATGGGCAAAGCGGATGCCCACGAAGCCGCCGCTCCAGCTGACCACCAGGGCCGCCTCCAGCAGCAGGGCCATGGCCACGGTGGCAAGCCGGCCCCGGCCGGCCGCTGCGGCGTGTGCTGCTTGGTTCTGCAATGGGTTTTCCCTTTCGGATCGAAAGATCATCCTACGGTACCGGGCGTGCCTGCCATGGGTCCGCTGCGACCTGCTCCCTTGCGCCGGCGACGCACCGGCTCGGAGACAATCGGCCTAGCCCATGACCGATCTACCTTTCTTACCCTCCGGCCTGGTTGCCGTCACCGGTGGCGAGCAGTCCGGCAAAACCCGCTTCCTGCGCCGCCTCAGTGGCGATCTGCCCGCGCTGCCGGGCGGGACCACCGTGGCCGATGCGCAATGGATGGACCTTGCCCTGCCCGGGCAGGACCAGCAGACCCCGCAGCAGGTGTGGGCGGCCCTGCAAGCGCGCAGCCCACGCTGGAATGCGGCCCTGCATGCCGAGCTGGTCGAGGCCCTGGCCCTGACGCCCCATGTGGACAAGCGGCTTTTCATGCTGTCCACCGGCAGCCGGCGCAAGGTGGCCGTGGCCGGTCTGCTGGCCTGTGGCGCCACGGTGACTTGCCTGGACCAGCCTTATGCCGCGCTGGACCGGGCATCGATCCGGGTTATCCGCGAGTTTCTGCAGGATATGGCCGGGCATTCCAGCCGCAGCTGGGTGGTGGCCGACTACGAGGCCGATCCGGACCTGCCATGGCGGCAGGTGGTGGTTTGTGACCCCCCCGCGCATTAATAAATAGGTCGCAGAAACTAAAAAGCCCGCAGAAAGCGGGCTTTGTCCGACGCGGCGAAATCAATTACTTGATGAGAAACTCGGCTTTGTCGCGGCCTTGCAGCCACTTGGGTGCCAGGCCACGGCCGGACCATTCTTTGCCGGACACCGGATCGCGGTACTTGGCCGCCACTTTGGAGCCTTCGGGTTTGGCTTTCTTGGCGCCACGGGTGGTGCCGAAAATATCTTCCTGCGTCAATCCGAAGTCAGCCATGAGACCCTTGACCTTGGCGATGGCATCAGCCAGCTCGGTGTGACGGGTGTCTTGAATGAGTTTTTCCAACGCTTCTTTTTGCGCAATCAGTTCTTGTAGGGTTGCCATATTCTTTATCTAAATATCCATAATATTAAATCGGCGCAACGCATATTGCGCCGCCCGAATAGTACTTCAATTTGTCTGCCGCAGACGCAATTGAAAAGAATGATTGAAATGAATATGTAAGCCCGATTTACACCGGGCCCGCAATATGCGTGTGCAACAGCCGCGCACGGTATTTACTCATCCCGGGCCGGCCTTTTCTGGCTGGTATTCCAGCGCTTCATGCTGCGCTTCCATTGGCCCATCGCCTGGGTCTTGTCGGCCTCGGCCGCCTTGCTGGAGCTGGCAATCAGCTGGTCCAGCAGCGCCTCCTGCGCCGCATCCATCTGCGTCGGGAACACCGGCACCACCCGCACCATGTAGTCGCCACGCGGGCCGCGGGGTGCGGCCGGAAAGCCCTGGCCGCCCAGGCGATACACCAGCGCATCGCGGTTCAGGCGCATTTGCTGCAGGCCGTCGGGGGTGGGCACTTCCACCCAGCGCCCGGCCATCCAGGCATAGCCGTTCACCGGCATCTCGCAGCGCAGCACGCCCTCGCCATCCAGCGTGAAGAACGGGTGGGAGTCTATATGCACCTGCAACTCCAGGCCCAGCTCCATGTCGCCATGGTTGGCGGCCGGCACGCTGAGCACATGGCCTTCGCGCACGCCCGACGGAAAGCGCACCCGGCGCCGGTAGGCCACGGTTTGCTCACCGCTGCCCGCGCACACGTCGCAGGGCCCGCGCAGGCGGCCGTCGCCACCGCAGTCTGCGCATTCTTCCTGGTTCCACATCCAGCCGAACAGGGCCGGCTTGTGCACCGCGCCACTGCCATGGCAGGTGGCGCAGGCCTTGGCCAGCACACGCTGGCCCTTGCCGACGCAGGCACTGCAGGTGTGTGTCACGTGGCCGTGCAGGGTGCGGGTGCAGCCCAGGATGGCGTCTTCCAGCGACAGGTGCACGGTGCGCACATGGGTTTTGTGGGGCGCTTCCGGCTCGGCAGATGCCGCCTCGGGCGCCGGTGCCGCTTCGGCCGCTTCGTTGTCATCGGCATCCGGCTCACCGCCATCGCGCAACTGGCGGATGTGCTGGTAGGCCTTGTTGATGGACTGCATGCGGCTGCCGGCGTCGGCTGCTGCATTGCGGTCCGGATGCCAGGCGGCCACCAGCCTGCGCCAGCTGGCTTTGAGCTGCGCGTCGGTTGCGCCGGGGTGCAAGCCTAATTCCGCGTAGGCCGCTTGGGTTTCCATGGGGGCATGTCCTGGGTAAGGTGGTGCGACGCGTGCCGGGCAGTCGCCTGGCAGCGCGATCAATTGACGCCCATCGTAGCAGCGTGTCAGCCCGCGCGGGCTGACAGCCGTGCCATGGGCCCGGGAATTGCGTGGACGGCTTGCAGCCGGAGTTGCAGCGGGGCCGGCCGTGCCCTGTTTCAGGCCCGCGCGATGCGCTGGCCGCTGACCTTGTCAAACCAGTTGTTGTGCTGGTCACTTACCGTCATGCCCACTGCTTCACCAATGCTGAGTTTGGTGTTAGCCGGTGCGCGCAAGGTGATCAACCCAGCCTGCGTCTTCACCACCACATAGGTGTCAGCCCCCGTGGGCTCCACCAGCAGCACTTCGCCGCGCCAAGCCGCATCGCTGGCCAGATGGATATGCTCGGGCCGCTGGCCCAGGGTGACGGGGCGCCCTGCCGGCGCCGGCAGCTGCAGCTTGCCTCCAGCAAACACAAACCTGGTTTGCGCACCCGTGCCTTCGGCCACACCGTCAATGAAATTCATCATCGGCGAGCCGATAAAGCCGGCCACATAGGTATTCATCGGCGTGCGGTAAATCTCGTCGGGTGTACCAATCTGCTGCAGCACGCCGTCCTTCATCACCGCAATGCGGCTGCCCAGGGTCATGGCCTCGATCTGGTCGTGCGTGACGTAGACGCTGGTGATGCCGCTGACATGGTGCAATCTCTTGATCTCGGCGCGCATTTCCACGCGCAGCTTGGCATCCAGATTCGACAATGGCTCATCAAACAAAAACAGCTGCGGGTCGCGTGCCAGCGCACGCCCCATGGCCACGCGTTGGCGCTGGCCGCCACTCAGTTGCGCCGGGCGGCGGTCCAGCAGGTTCTCGATCTGCAGCATGGCCGCCACTTCGTGGATGCGCTTGGTGCGCGCCTCCTTGGGTACCTTGCGCATCTCCAGCGCAAAGCCGATGTTGTCGGCCACGCTCATGGTCGGGTACAGCGCATAGCTCTGGAACACCATGGCAATGTCGCGCTGGGCCAGGGCCACATCCAGCACATCGCGCCCGCCGATGCGCAGCGCGCCCTCGGTGGCTTCTTCCAAACCGGCAATGATGTTGAGCAGGGTGGACTTGCCACAGCCCGAGGGGCCGACCAGGATCAGGAACTCACCCGGGGCGACCAGGAGGTCGATTTTTTTCAGCACCTCGACGGCGGCAGCGCCCTTGCCAAAGACCTTGCGTATGCCTGCGATTTCTAAAGAGGAAGCCATTGGTTATCCTTTCACGGCGCCGGCCGTGAGTCCTTTCACAAAATATTGACCGGCCAGGATGTAGACCAGCATGGTCGGCAGCCCGGCGATGACGGCAGCGGCCATGTCCACGTTGTAGTTCTTCACGCTGCTGGTGGTGTTGGCCATGTTGTTCAGGCCCACGGTAATGGGCTTGCTGTCGGCGCCGCTAAAGGCCACGCCAAACAGGAAGTCGTTCCAGATATTGGTGAACTGCCAGATCAGCGTCACCATCAGAATGGGTGTGGACATGGGGATGACGATGCGCCAGAAGATGCGCCAGAAGCCCGCACCATCGAGGCGCGCCGCATTCACCAGTTCATGCGGAATGGCGGTGTAGTAGTTGCGGAAGAACAGCGTGGTGCCCGCCATGCCGGCCAGGCAGTGCACCAGGATCAGCCCGCTGATGGAGCTGGACAGGCCCAGGTAACCCAGCACCTGGCTCATGGGCAGCAGCACCACCTGGAAGGGCATGAACACGCCAAACAGCAAGAAGCCAAACAGCACATCGCTGCCGCGGAACTTCCACATGCTCAGCACATAGCCATTGATGGCGCCCCAGCCGGTGGAGATCAGCACCGCAGGCACGGCCATGCTGACCGAGTTCCAGAAGTAGGGCTTCAGGCCACGGCAGTCGACACCGGTGCAGGCCTGGTCCCAGGCGATTTGCCAGGACGACCAGTTCAGGCTGGTGGGCAGGCTCATCAGGTTGCCGGCGCGGATCTGGTCGGCGTCCTTGAAGGAGGTCGCCAACATCACATACATGGGGGCGAGAAACAGTAGGGCGGCCAGGCCCAACACGCTATAGACCACCACACGGTAAAAAGTTTTGCTTTGCATGGTGTTAGCGCTCGTGGGGTTTGGAGCGAAGCTCGCTGTACAGATAGGGCACCACAATCGCCGCCACGGTGGCCAGCATCATGGTGGCGCTGGCAGCACCCAGGCCAAGCTGGCCGCGGTTGAAACTCATGGTGAACATAAAGGTGGCGGGCACATCGGTGGAGTAGCCCGGGCCACCCGCGGTGAGCGCCATCACCAGGTCGAAAGCCTTGATGGACAGATGCGACAGCACCAGGATGATGGAGAACACCACCGGCCGCATGATCGGCAAAATGATGCGCCAGTAAATGCGCGGCAGCGAGGCGCCGTCGATTTGTGCCGCCTTGATGATGTTGTCGTCTATGCCGCGCAGACCGGCCAGGAACAGCGCCATGGCAAAGCCGGCCGACTGCCAGACACCGGCAATCACCACGCAGTAAATGGCCGTGTCGCTTTGCACCAGCCAGTCAAAGTGGAAGCTGGCCCAACCGAGGTCGTGCATCAGTTTTTCCAGGCCCAGGCTAGGGTTGAGAATCCATTTCCAGGCCGTGCCCGTGACGATAAAGGACAGCGCCATCGGGTACAGATACACCGTGCGCAAAAAGCCTTCCATGCGAATCTTCTGGTCCAGAAATATCGCCAGCAGCATCCCTAAGCCCATGGAGCCGCCTACATACAGGGTGGTAAAAATGCCCAGGTTCTTCAGGGCCACATACCAGCGGTCCATGTCCCAGAGCTTGACGTACTGCTCCAGCCCGGCGAACTCGCTGTAATTGGGCAGCATGCGCGACTGGGTCACGGACAGCAGGCCGTTCCAGATCATGAAGCCGTAGATGAAGGCAAAGCCGAAGATAAATCCGGGTGCCACCACCAGTTTGGGCAACAGGTTTTCCAACTTTTTCATGGGTAACCTTTGTGAAACCTTGTTGGGATGCAAAAGCCCCACCGACCGCACACGATGGCGCGCGCAGTGGGGCTGTCAGGCCGGAGCCGTGCCAAGAGGCACGGCCCTGGATCGGCCAGCGCTTACTTGGTCAGAGCGGCCTTGGCGATGGCCTTCACACCGTCGGCTACCGAGATCTTGTCGTCGTTCCAGAACTGGCTCACAGCATCCTTGATGGCGCCTTCAGCCGCTGGTGGCACGGCCATGCCGTGGGCAATGGAAGGCTCGAGTGAGCCGGCCTTGGCACTGGCCACAAAGTCCTTGGCCGAGAGCTTGGCGCAGTCGTCAAACTTGCTCATGTCCATGTTCAGGCGCACCGGGATGGAGCCCTTGTTCAGGTTGAAGATCTCCTGGAACGGCACACCCATGATGCTGGAGGCCAGATCGGCCTGGGCCTTCTGGGCGGCCGCGTCTTTGAGCTTGAACATGGCGAATGAG
>CANBTQ010000136.1 GCA_947372425.1 Comamonadaceae bacterium
CTGCACCGAGGCTGACTGGCTGCGCTGGCTGCCCGACGCGATTGGCGAGCACCACTGGAAGCGCCAGGAGCGCACGGTGGGTGTGCGCATCGGCGACGGTGCGCTGGGCCTGAAGTGGCAGGTGGCCGAGCCACGTGTGATTGCGCAGGTGCAGATGCCGCGCCTTCTGGTGAGCTTTCGCTTTGCCGGCGTGGACGAAGGGGCCCGCCACGCCTTCATGAAGCGCTTTGATTTGTACATGCAGCGTGGGGGAGGCTGACTTAAGTCTTGCGCGGGAAGCTCCACCAGGGCAGCACCTTGCGCAGCGACTGCACCTCACCGCTGCGCCAGGGCCGGTAGCCCGGCAGTGCAGCCAGTTGCGCCTGCCAGGCCGGGCTTTTCAAGACGTCCATCAACGCCACCATGGCCGGGTCATCCAGCGCCGACTTCAGGCACACCAGGTGGTAGCTTTCTTCCAGCAGGGGCACAAAGTCCAGGCCGTGCGCCCGCGCCGCCACTTCAATGCCCAGACCCACGTCGGCTGCACCCGAGGCAATGGCATGGGCCACGGCGGTGTGCGAGGGCTCGGTGTATTCATAGCCCGGAAACTGCGCCGCGGGCAAGCCGGCCTGTGCCAGCAACTCGTCCAGCACCACGCGGGTACCGGTGCCCAGTGGCCGGTTGATAAAGCGGGCGCCGCTGCTTTGCACATCCTGCAGGGTGCGCAGCTGCAGCGGATTGCCTGCAGCCACCATCAAGCCCTGCGTCCGGGTGGCAAAACCGATGATCTTGTGCAGGCCGGGCTTGAGCAGCGGCTTGTAAATTTTCTCGGCTACCGAGCCCTGCAGCGGGTTTTGCAGGGTGTGAAAACCCGCCATCACACAGCGGCCTTCGTTGAGGGCGCGGATGGCATCCACGCTGCCGCTGAAGCGCATGTCCAGATGCAGGCGCGTGTGGCTGGCCGACCAGGCGTCGGCAGCCAGGGCAAATTCGCGCAGGGCGCCCAGCGCGTGGTCGTGGCTGGCATACAGCATGGCGACGTGGGCTTGTGGATCAAAGGCCACGGCAAAGGCGCGCTCCAGCGCGCTGCGCAAGGCCTCGATCTGCGGCGCCAGCCGGGCCTGGGCCTGGCCTTCGGCCCACATCAGCTTGGCGCCGAATTCGGTCAGGCGCGCCGACTGGCCTTTTTCCCAAATCAGCAGTTCGTTACCCAGCTCCAGCTCCCAGCGCTTGAGCTCACCCCACACATGGCGGTAACTCAGGCCCAGTGCCCGTGCACCTGCCGAGATCGATCCATGGGTGGACACCGCCTGCAGCAAATCAATCAGCGGGTTGCGCACCAGCGCCGGACTGCTCTGGCGCGAAAGGGTGTAGTGGAACTGAAGCCTATGCACGGGATTTCATATGGTTGGTTATTGGGCCTGCAACTACGATACCTGAAGTTATGACGAGCTTTACCGATAGCGCCGCGATGGCGCTGCACCTTATTTTTTCCCTGGACTCCGGTTTGATGGCGATTGTGGCGCGCTCTCTCTGGGTCAGCGCCTGCGCCACGGTGATCGCCTGCGCGCTCGGATTGGTGCTGGGTGCTGCGCTGGGCGTGCGCCGCTTTGCCGGACGCCAGGCCCTGCTGGCCTTGCTGAACACGTTTCTGGCCGTGCCCTCGGTGGTGGTGGGGCTGGTGGTTTATCTGTTGCTGTCGCGTAGCGGGCCCTTGGGTTTTCTGGGCTGGCTGTTTTCTTTCAAGGCCATGGTGCTGGCGCAGGCGCTGCTGGTGCTGCCGGTGGTCACAGCGCTCACCCGGCAGGTGGTGGAAGACGCCGAAGGCCTGCACGGCGAGCAGTTGCAGTCACTGGGTGCACACCCGGCCCTGCGCAGTGCGCTATTGGCCTGGGACGAACGCTACGCACTGCTGACCGTGATGCTGGCCGCCTTTGGTCGCGCCATCTCGGAAGTGGGCGCGGTGATGATTGTGGGCGGCAATATCGACGGCTTTACCCGCGTGATGACCACGGCCATCGCACTCGAAACCAGCAAGGGCGATTTGCCGCTGGCGCTGGGCCTGGGTCTGGTGCTGCTGCTGGCGGTGTTGCTGCTCAATGTGCTGGTGGCCGCCGTGCGGCGCTGGCGCGAGCAGGAAGAGGGCGCCAGCCCCGCGCTGCCGCAACTGGGGGTGAGCGTATGAGTGCGGTGCTGCCGGTGTTTGCGCTGCAACAGGCCGCCGTGCACTTTGGTGCCGGCCCGCGTGCCCTGCATGCGCTGCGTGACATTGACCTGCACATAGCCGCGGGGGAGCGCGTGGCCCTGATCGGTGCCAACGGCTGCGGCAAGAGCACCTTGCTGCGCCTGTTGCACGGCCTGGTGCGGCCCAGCCAGGGCCGCTTGCAGCGCGATGACAGCCTGGGCCATGCGATGGTGTTCCAGCGGCCCTATCTGATGCGTACCACGGCGCAAAACAATGTGGCCCTGGGCCTGTGGCTGCGTGGCACCGGCTGGGCAGCGGCCAAGGGCCTGGCGCAGGACGCCCTGCACAACTTCGGCCTGGCCGAACATGCCCAGCGCCCGGCCCGCAAGCTTTCGGGCGGACAGCAGCAGCGCGTGGCCCTGGCCCGGGCCTGGGCCATGCAGCCGCGCGTGCTGCTGCTGGATGAGCCCACCTCCAGCCTGGACCCGCACGCCAAGCGCGAGGTAGAGGCGCTGATCCAGGACATTGCCGCGCGCGACCCCGCCATGACGCTGGTGTTTGCCAGCCACAACCTGGGCCAGGTCAAGCGCCTGGCCAGCCGCGTGGTGTACCTGGAGCAGGGCCGCGTGCTGGCGGATTTGCCGGTGCAGGAGTTTTTTGCCGCGGGTGCGCTGCAGGCGCGCTACCCCCAAGCCCATTCATTTGTCAAAGGAGACCTCGTATGAAACCACGTCCACAAACCCGTGTTGCAAGCACCATGGGCCGCAGGCTCGCCCTGGCCCTGTTATGCGGAGCCGCCTTCGCTGCCACTGCGCAGGCGCAGGGCATAGTCATGGCCTCCACCACCTCCACCGAGCAGTCGGGCCTGTTCCCCTACCTGCTGCCCGAGTTCAAAAAGGCGAGCGGGCTGGACGTCAAAGTAGTGGCCGTGGGCACCGGCCAGGCCATCGACATGGGGCGCCGCGGCGACGCCGATGTGCTGTTTGTGCACGACCAGGTCGCCGAGGAAAAAGTGGTGGCCGAGGGCTTTGCCATCAAGCGCTTCCCGGTGATGTACAACGACTTCGTGCTGATCGGCCCGCTGGCCGATCCGGCCAAGGTGAAGGGTGCCGGCATTGTTGATGCGCTGAAGAAGATTGCGGCCAGCGACGCCGGCTTCATCTCGCGCGGCGACAAGAGCGGCACCCATGCGGCCGAGTTGCGTTTCTGGAAGGGCCTGGGCGAGGGTGCCAGCAAGGGCGCCGGCTACAAGGAGTGCGGCTGCGGCATGGGTCCGGCGCTCAATATGGCTGCCAGCACCGGTGCCTATGTGCTGGCCGATCGCGGTACCTGGCTGAGCTTCAAAAACCGCGCCGATCTGGCCGTGCTGGTAGAGGGCGACAAGGCCCTGTTCAACCAGTATGGCGTGATGGTGGTGAACCCGGCCAAGTTCCCGCATGTGAAGGCGGCAGAGGCGCAAAAGTTTGTCGACTGGGTGATCTCGCCGGCCGGCCAGAACGTGATTGCCTCGTACAAGATCGACGGCCAGCAACTGTTCTTCCCTAACGCAAATAGTAAATAGGCCCCCACGCTTCTCGCTGCGCGTAGTGCGCTGCCCCCCGAGGGGGGGTGCATTTCCCCTTGGGGCGGCCCGGCGGGGAAACAGGCCCCCGCGCTTCTCGCTGCGCGTAGTGCGCTGCCCCCCGAGGGGGTGCATTTCCCCTTGGGGCGGCCCGGCGGGGAAACAGGCCGCCACGCCTGTCACTGCGTAGGGCTAGCTGTCAAACACCTGGTACTGATTTTTGCCCGCCTGCTTGGCCTGGTACATGGCCCGGTCGGCGTGGCTGAGCAGTTGCTCTGCTGTGACATCCTGTTGCGGGTAGAGGGCAACGCCGATGCTGGCTGATACCTCGACCCGCTTGCCGCCCAGGTTGACCGGCGCGCAGCAGGCAGTCAGCACGCGCTGCAATACCGGCTTGCATTCCTCCAGCCCCTTCACGTTCGACAGTACGGCGGCAAATTCGTCACCGCCTATGCGCGACAGGGTATCGGCCTCGCGCAATGCCTCCGTCATGCGCCGGGCCAGCGCCACCAGCAGATCGTCGCCGCAGGCATGCCCGTGCAGGTCGTTCACCTGCTTGAAGCCATCCAGGTCGATGTAGAGCACGGCCACGCCAAAGCCCTGGCGCCGCGCCAGAATCATGGCCTGGCGGATGCGGTCGGCCAGCAGCACGCGGTTGGGCAGGTCGGTCAGGGCATCGTGGTGGGCCAGGTGTTCCAGTCTGGCTTCCAGTGCCTTCTTTTCCGTGATGTTGCGGGCAATTTTGGACGCGCCTACGACGCGGCCCTGGTAATCGCGTATCGGCGAAATGGTGACCGATACCTGCAGCAAGCGGCCGTCCCGGTGCTGGCGCACGGTCTCGAAGTGCTCCACTTTTTCGCCATCCCGCAGGCGCGCCAGGATGCGCTCTTCCTCGCCCAAGCGGTCGGGTGGCAGCAGCACGGTGATGGTCCGGCCTATCATTTCTGCGGCGCTGTAACCAAACATGGCCTCTGCACCACCATTCCAGCTGGTCACCACGCTGTCCAGCGATTTGCTGATGATGGCGTCTTCGGACGACTCCACAATCGACTGAAAATGCCGCGCCTCCCACTCAAAGCGGACGCGCTCGGTCAGGTCGGTGTTGGCGCCGGTCAGCCGGACGGCCTGGCCCTGCGCATTGCGGCCGATGAATGCCCGCGTCAGCATGCTGCGGTACTGCCCGTCCCGGTGCCGCATGCGGATCGGCACTTCAAACCGGTCTGCGCTGCCGCACAGGGCTGCATCGATGGTGGCCAGCACGCGCGGCAGGTCATCCGGGTGGGTCAGGCGTTGCCAGTGGTTGCCGTCCAGCGGCCAGGCGTCGGGCGCATAGCCCAGCATCTGCCACCAGCGGCTGGAGTAGCTGCGCTTGCCGCTGACCAGGTCGGCGTCAAAGTAGCCGTCTTCGGTGCCGCGCATGACCAGTTGCAGGCGCTCTTCGCTGGTCTGCAGGGCCTGCTCCAGCTTGCGCCGCTCGGTGATGTCCATGACAAAAACCAGGCGGCGTTTGCGGCCGTCGTCGCCCACCAGCAACACCGATTCACTGATCACCTGCAGGCGCATCTGGTCGCGCCGCAACACCTCCCACTCGCCATCCAGCACGCCGCCTTCATCCAGAAATTTGCGGTGCAGGCCCACCACCCAGGCATGCCGGTCGGCGGGGAATACGGTGGTGATGCTGCGGCCCAGCAGCTCGTCCTGGGTGTAGCCGTAGATGGCGCAGTAGGTCGGGTTGACCGACTCGTACAGGCCTTCGTAATCGAACACGGCAATGCCGAAGGGGGACCGGTCCAGAATCTGCTCCAGCGCCAGGGCGGGGGGGTGAATCATGGCGGCGCTGCGTATTTCGGGCTAGAGGGCGGCCCGCACCGGCTGTAGCAACACCACCAGTGCGCCGGCTCCGCCATGCGCCGGCTGGGCCTGCACAAAGGCCACCACCTCGGCCTTTTGCACCAGCCAGCGGTGTACCTTGTCTTTGAGCACCGGTGCCTTGCCGGGCGAACCCAGGCCCTTGCCGGTGACCACGCGCACGCAGCGTATGCCCTGGCGGTGCGCTTCGCGGATGAAGGCGGTAAGGCTCTCGCGCGCCTCGTCGCTGCGCAGGCCGTGCAGATCGATCTGGCGCTGGATGGCCCACTTGCCACGGCGCAGCTTTTGCGTCACGTCGGGCCCGACACCGGTGCGCCGGAAGCTCAGCTGCTCGTCGGTTTCGAGCAGGCTGCTGACATCCACTTCGTCGCTCAGCGCTTCCTGCAGGGCGGCGGCCTCATCGAGCTGGCGCTGTTTGGGGATGGGCTGGGGTGGTGCCGGTTTGAGGTTGGCCAGGCTGGATTGCGGCAGACGCTGCACCCGGCCCACCGCGGCCTGAAACAGGTTGCGCCGTGCAGCCAGCTGCTTCTGCTCCAGCGCATGCTGTGCCGCTGCCGCAGCGGCCCGCGCGGCCTGTTCTTCGATGGCTTTCTTGACCGTCTTCAGGTCGGCCAGTGAGTGCACTTTCACAGCAGGCCCTTCTCGGCCATGGACAGGGCTTCGCCGGGCCCGACGATGATGTGGTCCAGCACGCGCACGTCCAGCAGGGCCAGCGCCGCGCGCAGGGTGTGTGTCAGGGCAAGGTCGGCCGCCGAGGGCTGCACCGAGCCACTGGGGTGGTTGTGGGCCAGCACCACGGCGGCCGCATGGTGGTGCAGGGCGCGCAGCACCACTTCACGCGGATACACGCTGGTCTGGCTGAGGGTGCCGCGAAACAGCTCTTCGGCTTGCAGCAGCTTGTTCTGGGCATCCAGAAAGCAGACCATGAAGACTTCGTGCCGGAGGTGCATCAGGCGCAGTTGTAAAAACTGTTTGACGGCGGCCGGGTCGGCCAGCACGGTGCGTTCCTGCAGGCGTTGCGCCACGGCGCGCCGGGCCAACTCCAGCACGGCCAGTATCTCGGCGCGTTTGGCGGGCCCCAGGCCCTTGACGCGCTTCAGGTCGTCGGGCGTGGCGTTGAGCAGGCCGGCAATGCCGCCAAAGCCCTGTGCACTGCCCTCGGCCACCCGCAGCCCCTGGATTTGCAACAGCTCGTCGGCCATCTGGAGCACGCCCTTGCCGGCAATGCCGGTGCGCAGCAGCAAAGCCAGCAGTTCGGCATCGCTCAGTGCCGAAGGGCCGCGTGCCAGCAGCTTTTCGCGGGGACGCGCGTCGGCAGGAAGGTCTTTCACGGACATGGCACTTGCCTTTCTACAATAGGGCTCAGTTTATCGGGACTTTTATGACCACAGTGACTCCTCGTGTACAAGCGGGCTCCTTTCTTACGCTGCATTACCGCCTGGGTGGGCCCGCCGGCGACATCATCAACACCTTCGACGGCAAACCGGCCACCCTGAGCCTGGGCACGGGCGAGTTGTCGCCCGCCATGGAAGCCTGCCTGATCGGCATGGAAGAGGGCACGCGCAGCACCTTTGAGCTGGCCGAGGGCGCCGCCTTCGGGCCGCGCAACCCCGACATGCAGCAGTGGCTGGCGCGCAAGGTGCTCACCGACATGGGTGACCCGCACGAGACCTATAGCGCCGGCGATGTGGTGGAGTTCCCGACCCCTGACGGCAAAGGCAAATTTGCCGGTGTGGTGCAGCAGGTGAAGGAGGCCTCGGTGCTGTTTGATTTCAACCACCCGCTGGCCGGCCAGCCGGTGACGTTTGAAGTGCAACTGATTGGTGTGTTGTGACACAGGACAGTGCGAACGTTTCCCCCGAGGGCTTTGGGGTGGAGGTGCTGCTGGCAGAGCCGCGCGGCTTTTGTGCCGGCGTGGACCGGGCCATTGAGATTGTGGAAAAAGCACTGGCCAAGTTTGGTGCCCCCATCTATGTGCGCCACGAGATCGTGCACAACACCTATGTCGTCAACGACCTCAAGCAAAAAGGCGCCATCTTCATTGAAGAGCTGGACGATGTGCCCGCCGGCGCCACGCTGATCTTCTCGGCCCATGGCGTCAGCCGTGCTACCCACCAGGAGGCGGCGCAGCGCGGCTTCCGGATCTTTGACGCCACCTGCCCGCTGGTGACCAAGGTGCATGTGGAAGTGGCCAAGCTGCACAAGGAAGGCTTTGAATTCATCATGATCGGCCACAAGGGCCACCCCGAGGTGGAAGG
>CANBTQ010000137.1 GCA_947372425.1 Comamonadaceae bacterium
TGGATACTTCGATATAGTGAGAGTTATCACTATTCAGTTGGCAGTTTATGAAACCAAAGAGCCGCGCCGCCCTGGGCCAGATCAGCGACATGGATTTGCGCCTGCTGCGGGTGTTCCGCACCGTGGTGGATTGCGGCGGCATGGCGGCGGCGGAACTGGAGCTCAACATCGGCACCTCCACCGTCAGCCGCCATATCAAGGACCTGGAAACGCGCCTGGGCCTGACGCTGTGCCGCAGGGGCCGCGCTGGCTTCGCGCTGACGGCCGAGGGCGAGCAGATCTACGCGCAATCGGCGCAACTGCTGTCCGCCACCGAGGCCTTTCGCAGCGGCGTCGACGAAATCCACCAGCGCATGGGCGGGCAGCTGCACATTGCCGTGTTCGACAAGACCGCCAGCAACCCGGCTTGCCGCATTGCCCAGGCCATTGCGCTGTTCACCGAGCAAGCGCCGGATGTCAGCCTGAACCTGCATGTCTCCACCCTCAACGGGATTGAGCGCGGCGTGCTCGACGGCCAGTTTCAGATCGGCGTCATCCCCGGACACCGCAGCTCGGATACGCTGGAATACACCCGGCTGTTTGACGAAGCCATGCTGCTGTACTGCGGCGCCGGGCACAACCTATTTGAGGCCGACGCGCCAGGGCTGGACTGGGACAGCCTGCGCAAACACGCTTTTGCCGGCCTGGGCTACCACTCACCGAATATGGAAATCAGCCAGTTGCAACGCATGGCGCGCAGCGCCACCGGCTTTGACCAGGAGTCGATTGCCACGCTGATCCTTTCTGGCAAGTTCCTGGGTTTTTTGCCTATCCACTACGCCCAAAGCTTTGTGGCAGCCGGCCAGATGCGCGCCGTGCGGCCGGAGCTGTTTCACTACGAGTGCGATTTTTTCGGCATCGTGCGGCGCTCGCCGCAGCCTTCACGGGCGACGCGGGCGTTTCAGGCTTGTCTGGAAGAGGCGCACGGCCAGGCACTCTGACAACGCGTAGGCGCCTTGAACGGGCGCTGGATTGGGGGCAGAACTATTGCACTGCTGCCTCAAACATCGCAAACCGTTTGGTGCTGCATTCCACCACCTCCCAGGTTCCGACAAAACCACGTGGCACTAAAAAGCTGTCACCTGAGCGCACGGTGACAGACGCGCCGCTCTGGCTGGTGAGGATGCTCACACCTTCCAGCATGTGGCAGTGCTCTTCTTCGGTGTAATGGACATGCCATTTTCCGGGCTCGCTGCGCCATATGCCCACAAAGAACTGTTTGCTGGGGTCGGTGTAGTGCATCCACAGGGTTTGTTGCGGATTGCCGCTGATGCGCTTGTGTTCGGGCAAAAAATACACCTCGCCGGGCGTGGCCGTGGCTTCCGCCGGGATCACAAGGATGGGATGCATGCTGTCTACCCCTGATAAAACTTGAAGTTCATTTCCGGCGTTTTCCCACTGATGAGTTCTGCCACCGCCTTGCCCGAGCCCGCGCCGTGCGTCCAGCCCAGCGTACCGTGCCCGGCATTCACCCACAGCTTACCGACCTTGCTCTTGCCAATATACGGAATATTCGTGGGCGTGGCCGGGCGCAGGCCGGTCCAGAACTGCGGATTGCCGCCTTCGGTTTCCAGGCGCGTGTCGCAGACGCCGGGGAACACCGTCTCCACCCGTCGCGCCAGCATATGGCAGCGGGCGCGGGACAGGCTGCTGTCCAGCCCGGTGTCGTAGCCGCCCACCTCAATGGTGCCGGCAATGCGCAGGGTATCGCCGAGTCGACTCATGGCGCATTTGACAGAGTCGTCAATAAAGCTGACCTGGGGCGCCAGTTCGGGTTTGAGGATTTTGAAGGTGGCGCTATAGCCCTTGCCGGGGTAAATCGGCAGGTTCACGCCCACGGTGCGCAACAGCGGCGCCGTGTACGAGCCCATGGACAGCACAAACTGGTCGCTGCGCAGGGCACTGGCCTTGCCGCTGGCGCGGTCCAATACGCTGACCGTGTCCAGCTTGTCGCCCAGCTTGTTAAGCGACAGCACATCGTGGTTCCACAGAAACTGCACGCCACGCTCGGCGCAGCGCAGGGCGAGCTGCTGCGTGAATTCACGGGCGTCGCCGCTTTCGTCGCTGGGCGTGAAAGTGCCGCCGACGATGTGGTCGGCATACAGCTTGAAGGCGGGCTCGATCTTCAGCAACTCGTCACGGCTGACCACGCGGCGCTTGACGCCGTATTTGGCCATCATTGCGGCGGCGCTTGCTGCGCCGTCAAAGGACTTCTGGTCCACGTAAAAGTGGGCGATACCTTTTTCCAGCCGGTTGTATTCGATGCCGGTGGCGGCGACGATGTCTTTGAGCGCGCTGTGGCTGTAGGAACCCAGGGCGACGAGCTGCTGCACATTGCGCTCAAAGGCGGTGTCGTTGCAGTTGGCCAGAAATTCCAGACCCCAACGGTACTGGTGCCATCCCTTGCCAATCGGCATCTGCGGGCGAAACAGCAGGGGCGCCTCCTTGCTGAACATCCACTTCAGCGCCTTCCACGGTGCTTCCTTGTTGGCCCAGGGCTCGCAGTAGCTCACCGAAATCTGGGCCGCGTTGGCAAAGCTGGTTTCCATGGCGGCTTCCGGCTGGCGGTCTACCACGGTGACCTCGTGCCCGAGTTCTGCCAAATGCCATGCGGTGCTCACGCCCATGATGCCCGCGCCTAAAACAGTAATTTTCATAGCGGCAGTGTCGTTGAATTGCCTCAAATCAAGAAAGACTGGTGTGTGAAATTGCGAAAGCATTAGCGGCGTTAATAATGGAGGCCATGCGAACCTTTGATGCAGATGCCCTGGAATGTCTGGCCGCCATCGTGGAGGAGGGCGGTTTTGAGCGCGCCGCAGTTCGGCTTTCCGTCACACAGTCGGCCGTGTCCCAGCGCCTGCGTTCGCTGGAGGCCCAGGTCGGCACCGTGCTGCTGGTGCGTAGCCGCCCGATTCGCCCGACCACGGCCGGGCGCCTACTGATCAAGCACGCGGTGCAGCTGCGCCTGCTGCGTTCGGACCTGGAAACCGATCTGCAGGAACTGACCCCCGGCGCCAAGACCCAGCGCGAGGAAGACCGCATCTCGATCGCCATCAATGCCGACAGCATTGCCACCTGGGCCTTGCCTGCATTGGGTCCCCTGGTCAACGCCGGGCTGCCCCTGGAAATCATCACGGATGACCAGGATTTCACCCATGAATGGCTGCGTGAAGGGCAGGTGTTGGGCTGTGTCACCACCCTCAAGCTGGCGCTGCGCGGCTGCAAAGTGCTGGCGCTGGGAGACATGCGGTATGTGGCGGTGGCTTCTCATGCTTTTGCCGCTGCCCGATGCCCGCAGGGACTTACCCCGCACAACTTCCGCCAGATACCCTTTGTCGCCTTTAATCGCAAGGACGATCTACAGACTGATTTTGTCGGCCGCGCCCTGGGCCTGCGGCGCGTTGCCTTGAGCCAGCGTTTTGTTCCCAGTTCCGAAGGTCAGGTGCATGCCGTGTTGGCAGGCTGGGGTGCCAGCGTAGTGCCGCACCTGCTGGTGAAGGACCAGATCGCCAGCGGTGCGCTGGTAAACCTGGTTCCCGATTTCAGTTTGCCGGTCAGTCTGTATTGGCATTGCTGGAATCTGGATTCGGACGTGATCGACCGCCTGACCACTGCCTTGGCCGAAGGTGCCGGCGAAGCGCTGGTTGCGGCGATAAAACCCATCAGTCACAAAATAACCCCACGCTCCAAAAAATGACGTTGACGGCTAAACTGCCGCCATGAAATCAAGCAACGTGGTCAAAGTTTCCTTCAAAGAACAGATGCTGCAGGCGCGTGAGGAGGCCATCATCCGCACCGTCAACCTGCTGCTGGCCGAAAAAGGCTTTGAGGCCATGACCGTGGACGAAGTGGCCGCGTCGGTTGGCATTGCCAAGGCCAGCCTCTACAAACACTTTCCCAGCAAGGAAGACCTGGCCGCTGCCGCCATGGTGAGCGTCATGCGCCGGGCACAGGCCTTTATCGCAACCCTGCCGGCTGAGGTGGCAGCGGTCGACAAACTGCGCGCCGTGGTGCGCTGGACCATGGAGGTCAAACTCGCCGGCGAGATGCCTTCCTTGCCCAGCCAGAACTCCAAGCTGCGCGCTGCGTTGATTGGTAACCGCGATTACATGGACGGCTTGATGGAAGTCAGCGATGCACTGGGTAGTTGGATTGAGGCAGCCCAGGCCCAGGGGGCCATCAATTCCAGCATCCCCGCCATTGCCATTTTGTACACCGTCTATGCGCGTGCGTGCGACCCGGTGCTGGAGTTCCTGAAAATGGGTGGCCAGCACGACGATGCGCAAATCATTGACCTTGTGATGAGCACCTGTTTTGAGGGTCTCAACGCACGCCCTGGCTGAGCCGGTCTATATCTCGATGCAGTGTGACGGCTGGAAGTGAAGCTGCTCGTTTTTGCGGGCATAACCCAAGGGGTTTGCCACCACCCTGCAGCCGGTTGCCACATAGTCTGACGGCGCGTGCAAATGGCCATGCAGCCACAACTTGGCCCGGGGTAGCAAAGCGTCCAGCGGGTTGCAGAATCCGGCTGTTCCGGGGGTGAGGCCGTAGCGGGGGTCGGCACTTTTCAGGCTGGGGGCAAAGTGGGTAACCACAACGGTGGTGCCATCAAACGGTGTCTGCAACGCCGGCTCCAGCCAAGCCTGGCAAGCCAGTGCCTGTTCCCGCACCTGTTCTGCCAGAAAGGCTTGACCCCGGCGCGTGGTGCCGGTCTTCTTCAGGTAGTAATTGGCCGCGCGATAGGCCTTCTCAGGGGCGCCTAGGGCTTCAAAATCACTCCAGAGGGTGGTACCGACAAAACGCAGGGCTTGGCCGTGTCGATCAGTCCAGGGTGAAACATAGGTTTCGCGTTCCAACCAGCGCATCCCCAGGCGTTCGCAGGTCTCGCGCAGGCGGGCGTGGGCGGTATCAAAGTCCAGCGTGTCGTATTCGTGGTTTCCGGGTACAAAAATCACCGGCGTGGGCCAGCCCGCCAGGGGTGAAAACTGCCGCAATCCAAAGTCCTCATCCGGCATCTGGTGGCCCGGCTGGTAAGAGCCAATGTCCCCGGCCAGCACCAGCACATCGGCGCCGGGTGCCGGCGTGGCCTTCCAGTGCGGGTGGGTTTCCAGGTGGAGGTCGGATAAAAGCTGAATTTTCATGCGGGGAAGGCCTTGTCTGCCAAGGCCAGTACCTTGGCACGCAGCCACCTATGCGCACTGCTGTTGTCCTGCCGTTGGTGCCAGAGGGCGTCCACGTGAACAACCGGAACTTCAAACGGAAGTTCGCGTTGCACCAGCTGGTCGGAAAATCCGGTCACACTGATGAAATGCCGTGGCAGTACGGTGAGCAAATCCGAGTTGGCGACCACCTTTCCGGCGGTAAAAAACTGGTTCACGGTCAGCACGACCCGGCGTGTGCGTCCGACCAGGGCCAGTGCCTCATCCACAAAACCGAAGGCCCGGCCGGAGAAGCTCACCAGCATATGGCGCGCATTGCAATAGCGGTTCAATGTCAACGGGCCGCTGGCAAAGGAGTGCCCTTCGCGCATCACGCAAACGTAGTCGCCCTGGAACAGGCGGTGGTGCAAAAAGGAAACCGTTTCGCCCAGTTGCGCGCGCGCCGTCAGGTCTGCCAGCGCCGCCGGGAAATGGCCAATGGCCAGATCGGCCTGGCCTTCGTCCAGCAGCTTGCGTGGGTCCCGCGTTGTCAGGGGCAGTACCCGCAGGCTGACGCCTGGCGCTTCGGCGCCAAAAACCGCTACCAAACCGGGCATGAGTTCGGCTGCCGTGGCATCGGCCATGGCCAGTACAAATACATTGTCGGCGGTGGCCGGATCGAAAACACGGGGTGCCAGCGCAGATTGCAGGCCTTGCAGGGCTTCACGGACGCTAGGCCAAAGCTCCAGTGCCCGTGCGCTGGGCTGCAACGAGCGTCCCTTGCGCACCAACAACTCGTCGTCCAGCGCTTCACGCAGGCGGCGCAGGGCATTGCTCACGGCCGGTTGTGTCAAAGCCAGGCGCTTGGCCGCCTTGGTCAGGCTGCGCTCCGCCATCACCTCGTCAAACACCTTGAGGAGATTCAGGTCGAAGGTGCGCAAGTTAAAGGCGGCACCGGGCGTGGCGGTGATCATTCATTGATTATATGAATAGGTTAGATCACCAACCGAAAGTAGACCAACACTAGTGAAAACCCTATGATCGCTCCCATGTCTACCAATAACACGCATTCAGTCAACCTCTCCCGTGAGTTTGCCATGGCCCGTTTTGCCGAGCCGCATCTTGCCTCCGCACCCCGTGAATCCAGCAATTCCAGCCAACTGATGATTGGCAATATGGGGTCCGCCCTGGATGGCTCCCGCACGCTGGCCGGCATGCTGCTGGCTGCCGCCATGGCGGCCCTACTGGTGGTTGCCGACCAGGTCATCGACACCTGGACCGATGGTCATTTGCTGGCTGGTTGGGTGGCGCTCTGGACCATCGCTTTTGCCGCCCTGGCGTTGTTGGCTCCCCCCTTGCGCCAGGTGGCGGCGTTCCTGGCCGGAGGTTTTGTTGGTCATATTGCCGTGATGCGTACCGCGCAGGCAGAAGTTCGCATGTGGGAAATGGCCAGCCATGACCCCCGTGTCATGGAAGAAATTCGTGCCGCCATGGCACGCCACGCTGAATAAACGGTTCCCGCAAGCCCAATAAAAAGGCCACCGCATGCGGTGGCCTTTTTTTGTTGGTGCGCCCTGCCCGGACGCACCTTTCTGATGCCGGATCAGGCGGTCAGGCGCTGTTCCAGTTTGGCTTTCGTCTCTTCGAGTTCTTTGGGCAGGTGGTAGCTGAGTTGGCTGAACAACTCGGTGTGCAGGGCGAATTCCTGTTTCCAGGCATCCTTGTTCAGGCTGGTCACGGAATCAAACTGGGCGGCTGAAAAGTCCAGGCCCGTCCAGGTAATTTCAGAATAGGCTGGGGCAATGCCAAAGCCGGTTTCCACGCCGGGGGTAGTGCCTTCCAGACGGTCAATCATCCACTTCAGCACGCGCATGTTTTCGCCGTAACCGGGCCAGACAAACTTGCCGTCATCGCCCTTGCGGAACCAGTTGACGCAGAAGATCTTGGGCAGGGTGTGGCCGGACTCTTCGAGCTTGTGCTCCATGTCCAGCCAGTGCTGGAAGTAGTCGCTCATGTTGTAGCCGCAGAAGGGCAACATGGCAAAGGGGTCGCGGCGCACCACACCCATTTGGCCAACTGCGGCAGCGGTGGTCTCGGAGCCCATGGTGGCTGCCATGTACACACCTTCAATCCAGGTGCGGGCTTCGGTCACCAGCGGCACGGTGGTGGAGCGGCGGCCGCCAAAGATAAAGGCGTCGATGGCCACACCGGCAGCGTCGTCCCACTGGGCGTCCAATGCCGGGTTGTTGGTGGCGGTCACGGTGAAGCGGGCATTGGGGTGCGCGGCTTTGGCGCCAGTTTCCTTGGCAATGGCTGGGGTCCAGTCCTTGCCTTGCCAGTCGATCAGGTGTGCGGGCACCGAGCCGGTGTCCTTTTCCATGCCTTCCCACCAGACATCGCCGTCGTCGGTCAGCGCGACGTTGGTGAAGATCACATCCTTGTCCAGGCTGGCCATGCAGTTGGGGTTGGTGTGGAAGTTGGTGCCGGGGGCTACGCCAAAGTAGCCGGCCTCGGGGTTGATGGCGTACATCTTGCCGTCGGCATTTGGCTTGATCCAGGCGATGTCGTCGCCAATGGTGGTGACCTTCCAGCCATTAAAACCTTCGGGCGGCACCAGCATGGAAAAGTTGGTCTTGCCGCAGGCGCTGGGGAA
>CANBTQ010000138.1 GCA_947372425.1 Comamonadaceae bacterium
CGATCACCTCATGGCCCAGGCGGTCGGCCACGGGGATGAAGATTTCGTTGGTTTCGTTGCGCTTCTGGTATTCGAAGTCCGACAGTTCCTCAAAGCGGGCCAGACGGGCCTTGCTCTTGGCCTGGCGTGCCTTGGGGTTCTGGCGCGACCATTCCAATTCCTTCTTCAAGGCCTTGGCACGGGACTCTTCGCCCTTTTGCTCGGCTTCCAGCCGGCTTTGCTTTTGCTGCAGCCAGTCGGAGTAATTGCCCTTGTAGGGAATTCCGGAGCCGCGGTCCATTTCCAGAATCCACTCGGCCGCGTTGTCCAGGAAGTAGCGGTCGTGGGTGATGGCCACCACGGTGCCGGAGTAGCGCTGCAGGAACTGCTCCAGCCAGTCCACCGATTCGGCGTCCAAGTGGTTGGTCGGCTCATCCAGCAGCAGCATGTCGGGCTTGCTGAGTAGCAAACGGCACAGCGCCACGCGGCGCTTTTCACCACCGGAGAGCACGCCGATATTGGCGTCCCAGGGCGGCAGGCGCAGGGCGTCGGCAGCGATTTCAAGCTGGTGCTCGGAGTCAGTGCCGGCGGTGGCGATGATGGCTTCGAGCTCGGCCTGCTCGGCGGCCAGGGCGTCAAAGTCGGCGTTCTCGTCACCGTAGGCGGTGTAGACCTCTTCCAGACGGGCCTTGGCGGTGAACACCTTGCCCATGCCGGCTTCCACGCTTTCGCGCACGGTCTGCGTCGGGTCCAGCTGCGGTTCCTGCGGCAGGTAGCCGATGTTCAGGCCGGGCATGGGGATGGCTTCGCCCTCAATCTCCTTGTCGAGGCCGGCCATGATCTTCAGCAGGGTAGACTTGCCGGAGCCGTTGGTGCCCAGCACGCCGATCTTGGCGCCGGGGAAGAAGGACAGGGAAATGTCTTTAAGAATGTGGCGCTTGGGCGGCACGATCTTGCCGAGCCGGTTCATGGAAAAGACGTATTGGGCCATTGCAGTGCAGCTTATTTTGGGAGAGGTAAAGCCAGCATTATCGACTGCCCCGCGCTGCCCACTCCATCCGTCCGCTATTTACCTCTTTTTGGCGGCGGAAGCTGTAAATCGTTGTGCAAAGCGGTACGCGCCACCGCATCCAGCGCGTTGTCCACTACCCGCCCATCCGACACCAGCCGGATCAGGCGCGAGCGCTTGAGCCGCTCCAGGGTCTTGCGCGACATCGAGTGCGCCAGGCCGCTGCCGGAAACAAACATGAAGAGCGTGCGCTGCGGGCTGGCCCAGGTGAGTTGGGCGCGCAACCAGCTGCCCCCCAGGGCCAGATTGACCCAGGAGCCGGTGGCCAGTTCGTCCAGGCTCCAGGTGGTCTGGTCGCCCACCGCACTGACGGGCGCCGGGCGCGACTCCTGGTCTTGCTCCAGGCTTGCATCGTCCAGATAGCCCGAGTCGGCCGCCTCGCTGTCGGCCATCCAGAACCCCTCCTCCGGCGCCACCTCGGCAGGCGGCGGCGCAGCTGCTTCATTGAGCGCGGCCCGCGCACTGTCAAAGGCCTTTTCGTGGAAGGCAATCAGCGCGTCAAAGAACGCTGCCATGCGCTCCGGCGGGTAGGCAATCAGTTCCAGCCCGCGGCGCATGGTGACCAGCATGCCGGGCACCAGTTGCACCAGACGGCTGCGGTTGCGCCGCGCCAGCTTGAGCTGCACGCTCCAGATCAGGTCGTCCACCAGGCTTTGGTAACCGCCGGGGTCCACACTGCCGTCGGCCAGGCCGATCTGGGCTTGTGCCACGACCTGCGACCAGGGGCCACGCAAAAAGTTGCCCACCATCTCCGGCACTTTGAGGCCCTCCAGTCGCCGGGCAAACTGCACCGCCAGCCGCTGTGCCAGCAGGTTGCGCTGCTCGGCGTGCAACAGGCTGCGCGCGGCCTCGGCAGCGCGCCGGTGTTGCTCGGCCTCTTCTGCGGCCCAGGTCTCGTCGAGCTTGCGCACCATGCGGGCAAAGGAAGCCGTGTCACCCGCGCCGCCGCACAGCACGCTGACCGCGTTGTCAAACGACTTCTGGAACCGGCCATAGCCCGGCGCTGCTTCGTCGGCAAAGGCCAGACTGCGGTGCGTCATGCGATCCAGAAACAGCCGCGCCGGGTGCTGGTGTTCACTGAAAAAACGCCCGTCCGTCCGTGCCAGCGCCAGCAACACCGGCTGCAGCCGCTGCAGGCTGGCCCGCACCGGTGCCAGCAGGCGGCGGTCCTGCATCAGGTTGTCGAACATCAGCAGCACCACCTCGCGGCCCAGTTGGGCACCGAGCTTGCGGCGTTGTGCAGGCTCCGCTTCCGCAGCCAGCATGTCTACCGCGGCCGGCGGTGCGGCCGCGGGGGCATTGGCTGCGCGGGCGGCCAGCCGTTTCATCATGGGCTCCACCAGCTTCATGTCCTGCAGGGCTTCAAAGGACACCGGAATGGTGTGGGAAAAATCCAGCTGACCGTCGGCCGGGCCATTGGCATCGAGCTCACCCGACAGCAGGCGGCGCAGCTTGTCCAGCGTGAGCAGGGTGCGCGCCACGGTGCTGTCAGCGGCCTTGGCCGGATTCCACAAACTGCTGCTGGCGCTGGGCGCCATGTGCACCGGCTCCACGCCCAGTGAGCGCAGCCAGGCTGTTACCTCGCGGTACAAGTGGCGCAGGTTCACCCCCAGCAGGCCCGAAGCCTGGCCCAGGATGGGCGCGCGTTGCGCCGGCTCCGGCACAAAATCAGCCAGCGTGGTCTGCAGCGCGCGCACAAAGGATTCGGGCTTGAGCGGATTCAGGTGCGCCTGCACCGACGACCAGCCCAGCAAGGAGCTGACCATGGCGTTCAGGGCCGGCAATACATCATCCACCGCCAGCTGCACTGCGTGCTGGCATTGCGCCCACTCGATGTTGGCGTCGATCTGCTCGGCGTCGAGAAACTGGAAGTCGTCAAAGCGCATCAGGGCTTCCGGTGCGGGCTGGTCAACCGGTGCGCCAAATACAAAGATCCGCAAATGCTCGGCAAAACGCTGGCGCAGTGCCTGCTGGTGTTCCATCAGGAGTTCCAGCTGTGTCGGCTTGAGCAAGGCACCCAAACCCAGCAGCACATCATCCATCAGCACGGGGCTTTGCTCCAGCACCGCCTCCAGGCAGGTTTGCAGGTTGGGTTGGACCCGGCCCGGGTCGTCAGCCACTCCCAGGCGGCGGAACATGAATTTGCGCATCTTGCGGCCATTCTGGCAGCAGGCCGGCCGCAAGACCAGCACGGCGCTACCGGCTTCACAAAATATTACACAAAGCCGCCCTCCGTGGCGCCCCGGCAGCGCAGTCCACCCGGGTTGCGCCCGCAACGTGCGACAATACAAACATTGCGGCGAATCAGTTGCCCGCAATGCCAGCACCTTGCTGGGGAGCCCAACGACACATTGCGCTCCATCCTTTTGAATCCATCTGCCTTTGACTGACCGCTGGCCCCAAGCCCGCGGAACGGCCGGTACCCCAGCGCCTGGAAGGGCGCAATACCCATGAACTTTGAAGAACTGAATCTGGCTCCCGCCATCCTGAAGGCTGTGCGCGAAGAGGGCTACGAGACCCCCACCGCCATCCAATCCCAGGCCATCCCCCTGGTGATGCTGGGCCATGACCTGCTGGGCGGCGCCCAGACCGGCACCGGCAAGACCGCTGCCTTTACCCTGCCCATGCTGCACCGCCTCTCCATGAGCCGCAGCGCGCAAAACAAATTCGGCGGCACCGGCATCCGTGCCCTGGTGCTGACGCCGACGCGCGAACTCGCCGCCCAGGTGGAAGAGTCGATCCGCACCTACGGCAAATACCTGCAACTCAGCTCCACCGTGATCTTTGGCGGTGTGGGCATGAACCCGCAAATCTCCAAGCTGAAAAAGGGCGTGGACATTCTGGTGGCCACACCCGGCCGCCTGCTGGACCTGCAACAGCAAGGCATGCTGGACCTGGGCCAGGTGCAGATGCTGGTGCTGGACGAAGCCGACCGCATGCTGGACATGGGTTTTATCCATGATGTGAAGAAGGTGCTGGCCCTGGTGCCCAAGGACAAGCAAAGCCTGCTGTTCTCCGCCACCTTCAGCGACGAAATCCGCGAACTGGCCAACAACCTCTTGAAGAACCCGCAAAGCGTGCAGGTCACACCGCGCAACACCACCGTACAGCGCATCACCCAGGTGATCCACCCCGTTGGCCGTGGCAAGAAAAAGGCCCTCTTGGCCCACATCATCAACGAGAACAACTGGAGCCAGGTGCTGGTCTTCACGCGCACCAAGTTTGGTGCCAACAACGTGGCCGAGTTCCTGGAAAAGAACGGAATTTCCGCCATGGCGCTACACGGCAACAAGAGCCAGGCCGCCCGCACACAAGCGCTGGCCGGCTTCAAGAGCGGCGATGTGCGCGCCCTGGTGGCCACCGACATTGCCGCCCGCGGCATTGACATTGACGACCTGCCGCACGTGGTGAACTACGAAATCCCCAACGTCAGCGAAGACTATGTGCACCGCATTGGCCGCACCGGCCGCGCCGGTGCCGATGGCGCTGCCATCAACCTGGTGTGCATGGACGAAGAAGGCTTCATGCAGGACATCGAGCGCTTCACCAAACAGAACATCGAGGTCAAGATCGTCGAAGGCTTTGGCCCCGAGCCGGGTGAAAAAGGTGAGCCCATTGCCATGGGCCGCCAGACGATCTGGGGTGGCGCCGGCAAGCCGCCCAGCCGCGACGTGATGCAGGCAGCCGCCAAGGCCGCCCGCACCGAAATGCTGACCCGCGTGCGGGACAACAAGGCCGGCTCCGGTGGCGGCAACGGCGGTGGCCGTGGTGGTCAGGGCGCAGGCCGAGGCCGCAGCGCCAGCAATGGCGGTGGCCAAGGCGCCCCACGCGGCGATCGCAACAATGACCGTAACGACCGCAGCGGCGAATTCCAGCCGCCCCGTCCGCAATCTGCCCGCCCGCCGCAAGGCCAGGGCCGTGGCCGCCCCATGGGCAACGGCATGCCGCAGCAACCCGCGGGCTATGCCAATGAGCCACGTGAACCGCGTCCCCCGGCCGGTCAACCCGACCCCATGCGCACCAGCGTGGACATGATGGCCGAGCGTGGCGCCCGCCGCAGCTATGGCGGAGGCAACCGCAATGCAGGCGGTGGCGGTGGTTACGGTGGTGGTGGCCGCAGCGGTGGCGGCCCGAGCAACGGTCCGCGTGGTCCGCGCGGCCCCGGCGGCAACAACCGCTAAGACAAACAAGCCCGCACGCCAAACCGGCGGCGGGACTGAAACGGCGCCGACTTGGCGCCGTTTTTACGTCAGCCTCTGACGAACAGCGTTTGCAGCGGGTCCGGGCCGACCTGGCGGCTCCAGTGCCCATGCACCGCGGGGTCAAACACCGCGCCTTCAGGCAACACATCGGCCGAGTAGAAATGCTCGCCCGGCCTGAAGATGCGCGACTCCCCGCCCTGAATGCCGATCTCCATCTGCCCACCCAGAATGAACACCCATTGCGGCGCACCCGTGCAGTGAAAGCTGCTGCGAAAGCCCACCGGGCTGTAGCGCAACTGGAAGCCTCCCGAGGCAAACACATCCGACAGCATCGACTGCGGATTGCCCTGTGCTAGCGGCACCTGCTGCTCGCGGAAGCGGGCGCGGCCATCGGAATCGGTAAAGAGGACTACTTGGGTGAAATGGGTCATGGCGGTCTCGCTGGTTGGAGGGCGGTTGCTTGGCCGTCATTCTGCCGCAGCGCCAGCGCTTCCCGGCGATTTACGCCACAATCCGGCGCATGCGAATACTTCATACCATGCTGCGCGTTGGCGACCTCCAGCGCTCGATAAATTTCTACACCCAGGTGCTGGGTATGCAACTGCTGCGCACCTCGGAAAACCCCGAATACAAATACACCCTGGCCTTTGTGGGCTATGAAGCCAACCCGGCCCAAACAGAATTGGAGCTCACCTACAACTGGGGCGTGGACCACTACGAGGCGGGCACGGCCTATGGCCATATCGCACTGGGTGTGGAAGACGTGTATGCCGCCTGCGCCCAGATCAAGGCCACCGGTGGCAAGGTCACGCGCGAGGCCGGACCGGTCAAGGGTGGCAACACCCTGATCGCCTTTGTGACAGACCCTGACGGTTACAAGATCGAGCTGATTCAGCGCGACGCCTGAGCGCGGTCTGCAGACCATGCACGCAGACCGGCGCGGAGCGCTGCTTGTTTTCGGATCGGCGGCCGCCTGGAGTTTTGGCGGCGCGATTGCCCGCTTTCTGCAGGTAAGCGACAGCTGGGTCACGGTGTTCTGGCGCTCGGTGTTTGCCAGCGCTTTTCTGCTCGGTTTCATGCTCTACCGCGACGGCCCCGCCAAAACGCGCCACCTGTTTGGCGCCATGGGCCTGCCCGGCCTGGGTGTGGCGCTGTGCTTTGCCACCGCCTCCACCGCGTTTGTGGTGGCCCTGTCCCACACCACCGTGGCCAATGTGTTGCTGATGCAGGCCGGTGTGCCCCTGATAGCGGCCCTGCTCGGCTATCTGCTGTTTCGCGAGGCGGTATCCAAAGCCACCTGGGCCGCCATTGCCTGTGTGATTGCCGGCGTGGCCATCATGGTCTCGGCCTCGCTGGGTGGCCAGGTATCACCGGTGGGCGACGGCCTGGCCCTGCTGATTGCGCTGGTGTTTGCCACCGCCACCGTCATCACGCGCCGCCATGCCGATGTCGGCATGATGCCGGCGGTCTGCCTGGGCACGCTGATCGCTGCCGGGGTTTCGGCCACCATGGTCAGCCACTTTGGCGTCAGTGCCGCCGACATGGGTCTGCTGTTCTTGTTCGGTGCGGCCAATCTGGGCCTGGGGATGGCGCTGTTTGTCACGGGTGCGCGCCTGCTGCCGGCAGCCCTGGCGGCATTGATCGGCACGGCCGAGCCGGTGCTGGGGCCCATCTGGGTCTGGCTGATCCACGGCGAATTGCCGGGTGTGCGCACCCTGGTGGGCGGGGCCCTGGTTTTCCTGGCATTGCTGAGCCATTTGGGCTGGCAATTTCGCCAGCAAAGCCTGCAGGCAGCACGTGACGAAGTGTTGCCTTCCGGGGCTGCCTAAATTCTGTCAACCCGCCATAATGTTTTGACAAATGGGGTAGCCGGGGCCAGTCACTAGGCTACGGGCGTCTTTTTATGGGAGACCCAAGCCATGTCAGACCTGGTCACTGAAACATCGCTCACGCTGGACCGCGCCTATGCGGCACACCAGCACTGGAAAGTCCGGCTGCAGGAGTCGGTTTCTGCGCGTGCCACGCTGGATGTGGCCACCATACGCCGGGATGATTGCTGCGAACTCGGCAAGTGGCTGCACTCGGATGCCCGCAGCGCCTATGGCCACAAGCCCGAGTTCAAGAGCCTGCTGGCCAAGCACGCCAACTTCCACCTGGTGGCCAGCGTGGTGGCCGGCATCATCAACACCAAGCAGTATGACGAAGCCACCGCCATGCTGCAGGACTATTCCTTGTTCTCAACCGCCTCGGCCGACGTCTGTATGGCCATCATGGCGCTCAAGCGCACGGCCGGCACATAAGGCTTATTTGCGCAGCGCGTGCGTGGCCTGGGCCAACGCGGTCACACGCGCCCAGTCACCGGCCGCCACTGCATCCGCCGGCACCAGCCAGGAGCCGCCCACACAGACCACATTCGGCAGTGCCAGAAACTCCGGCGCGTTTTGCAGCGTGACGCCGCCTGTGGGGCAAAACTGCACGTCAAAGAACGGGCCGCTCCAGGCTTTGAGCATGGCCGGGCCGCCCGCCTGCATGGCGGGGAAGAACTTGAGCTGGGTGAAGCCGTCTTCCTGC
>CANBTQ010000139.1 GCA_947372425.1 Comamonadaceae bacterium
CGCAGCCTGGCCGGGCGCAGTGCCGAAGCGGCCAAGGAAATCAAGAACCTGATCAACGCCAGCGTGGAGCGTGTGGAACACGGCAGCACCCAGGTGGGCCAGGCCGGCGAGACCATGACCGAACTGGTGGCGGCCATCCAGAAGGTGGCGCACATCATGGGTGAGATCAGCAGCTCCAGCCACGAACAGGCCACGGGCATGCAGCAGGTGGGCTCGGCGATTGCCGACATGGACCAGACCACGCTGCAAAACGCCGCCATGGTGGAAGAGATATCCGCTGCGGCCAACACCCTGCGCACCCAGGCCACCGAGCTGGTGGACGCGGTGTCGGTGTTCAAGATCGGCCAGGGCAGCTACCTGGCGCTGCGGGCCTGACACCGGCCGTGTGGGGGCGGTAACGGGCCGCCCCTTACACTCTTACCTTTTTCCCGCAATCCGACAAGCATGACTTACTGCGTAGCCATCAAACTCAACGCCGGCCTGGTGTTCCTCTCCGACTCCCGCACCAACGCCGGGCTCGACCAGATCAGCACCTTCCGCAAGATGATCGTGTACGAGAAGACCGACGACCGCTTCATGGTGCTGCTGTCGGCGGGCAACCTGAGCATCTCGCAGTCCATCCGCGAAATTCTGCAGGTGGAACGCCTGAAGGAACACGACGAGGACGAAGGCGTCACCATCTGGAACGCCAAGAGCATGTTCGAGGCCGCCCGCGTGCTGGGCTCGGCCATCCGCAAGGTGCATGACCGCGATGCCGGCTCGCTCAAACAGTCGGGCGTGGACTTCAATGTCTCGCTGATTTTTGGCGGCCAGATCAAGGGCGAGGGCATGCGCCTGTTCCAGGTCTATTCGGCCGGCAACTTCATCGAAGCCACGCCCGAGACACCCTACTTCCAGGTCGGTGAATCCAAATACGGCAAACCGGTGCTGGACCGCGTGATCACCCCCACCACCCCGCTGGACGAGGCTGCCAAGTGCGCCCTGGTGTCCATGGACTCCACCCTCAAATCGAATCTGTCGGTGGGCCTGCCGCTGGACATGGTGGTGTACGAAGCCAATGCCTTCCAGACCGACAAGGTGGTCTGCATTGACGAGAACAACCCCTACTTCAAAATGCTGCACGGCAGCTGGGGGCAGAAGCTGCGCGAGGTGTTTGACAGCATTGAAGACCCGACCTGGGACGGTGCCAAAACCGAAGTGCCGCTGATGCTGGCCTCCACGCGCAGTCTGCCGCTCAAAAAGATCAGCACGCCGGACGAACGCCTGATCTAGGCTGCGCACGCCCCGCCCTGCGATTGTTTTCTCGCACGGCAACGGTTTTTCGGCCAGCACCTGCAAAGTACTGTTCCGCAACCTGCGCGGGCGCGGCCTCACCGTCAAGGCAGTGGGCAAATTCGGCCACGTTGCGCAGTACCCGGTCAGCGACAACCCCGCCTGAGCCGCTTCAGGCCGGCAGGCCTAAGCCGTCCACTGCACGCTGCCGGTCCAGGCCGTGGCCAGCACCACCAGGCCAAAGGCAATGCGGTAGTAGGCAAAACCGACAAAGTCATGGGTGGCAATAAACTTCAGCAGCCAACGGATACACAACCAGGCTGCAATGAAGGACACGACAAACCCCACACCGAACAGCGGCAGATCGGTCATGCTTAACAGCGCGCGTTCCTTGTACAGGCTGTAGACCCCAGCACCGACCAACGTGGGGATGGCCAGAAAGAAAGAGAACTCGGCCGCCACCTTGCGCGACAGGCCCAGCAGCATGCCGCCAATGATGGTGGCGCCGCTGCGGCTGGTGCCGGGAATCATGCCCAGGCACTGCACCAACCCGACCTTGAGCGCGTCCAGGCCCGACATGTCGTCGATGTCATGGATGCGCGCCACGGGCTTGGCCATTTTTTCCACCCACAGGATGATGAAGCCGCCCACGATGAAGGCGCCAGCGACCACCGGAGGGTTGAACAGATGGGCCTTGATGGCCTTGTACACAGTGAAGCCGATCACGCCGGCGGGCAGAAAGCCGATGAACACATTGGCGGCAAAACGCTGGGCGCGCCGGCTGTTGGGCAGGTTGACAATCGTGGCGCGGATCTTGGCCCAGTAGACGATGATCACGGCCAGAATCGCGCCGGTCTGGATGGCAATGTCAAAAACCTTGGCCTTGTCGTCATCAAAGCCCAACAGGGCACCGGTAAGAATCAGATGGCCGGTGCTGGAGATGGGCAGAAACTCGGTCAGCCCCTCTACGATGCCCATGATGGTGGCTTTCAATAGCAAAACAATATCCAAAATACACTCCAAAAAATTACTCGTAACGCAGGGCCTGTATCGGCAGTAGTTTAGAGGCACGCCGTGCCGGATAAAAACCGAAGAACACCCCGACAAAACCCGAGAAGCCGACCGCCAGCAGAACCGAGCCCGGGCTCATGCTGACCTGCCAGCCGGCAAAGGCGCCCACACCCCAGGTGGCCGCAGCGCCCAGGGCCACGCCGATGGCGCCGCCTATCAGGCTCAGGGTCACCGCCTCAATCAGAAACTGCGCCAGGATGTCGCGCCCGCGGGCGCCCACCGCCATGCGCAGGCCAATCTCGCGCGTGCGTTCGGTCACGCTGACCAGCATGATGTTCATGATGCCGATGCCACCAATCAGCAGGCTGATGCCGGCCACTGCCGCCAGCAACAGGGTCATGACGCGGCTGGACTCTTCCTGGGCCTGCAGCATCTCGGTCAGGTTGCGCACCTGGAACGGATCATCACCGCCCGGCGCCACCTTGAAGCGCTGGCGCAACAGGTCCTGAATGGCCACTTCCACCGGCTTCATGTCCTGGCCGTCACGCACCTTGACCGAGATCGAGCCCACGCGCTTGAGGCGGATCGTGGCATCGCCGCCCCAGATGCGGTTGCGCAGGGTGGACAGGGGCACCATGATGGTGTCGTCCTGGTCCTGGCCCATGGAGTTCTGCCCCTTGGGCGCCAGCACACCGACCACGGTCATCGGGATATTGCGCACCCGGATCATCTGCTCCACCGGGTCCTGCTCGCCAAACAGCTCGCGCGCCACCGTGGCACCTATCCAGCACACCTTGGCCGAACCGGCCAGCTCGGCGGCATCAAACACGCGGCCGCTGGCCAGCGGCCAGTCGCGCGCCTCCAGGTAGTCGTTGTTGACGCCGACGATGCTGGTGTTCCAGTTGGCATTGCCAAACACCAGCTGGCCGTTGGAGCGCGAGGTGGGCGCGGCCACCTGCACCTCGGGTATCTCCTGCGCAATGGCGGTGGCGTCTTCTTCGGTCAGGCGCTGGCGCGTCTGCGCGCCCAGGCGCACACCGGCCTGTGAGACGCCGCCGGGGATCACCAGCATGATGTTGGAGCCCAGGCCCTTCATCTGCTCCTGCACCCGGTCGGTGGCGCCCTGCCCTACGGCAATCATGGTGATGACGGCGGCCACACCGATGATGATGCCCAGCATGGTGAGCACGCTGCGCAAGGCATTGGCGCCCAGGGCGCGCAGGGCACTGCGCAGGGCGGCAAAGATGTTCACCGCCGCGCTCCCTCAGTGCAGGAGTCCTGCACGATATGCCCGTCCTTGAACACCAGTTTGCGCCGCGCCCAGGCTGCTATGTCGGCCTCGTGCGTCACCAGCACCACCGTCATGCCCTGGGCATTCAGGTCGGTCAGCAGGCGCATGATGTCTTCGCTGGTCTGGGAGTCGAGCGCGCCGGTGGGCTCGTCAGCCAGTATCAGTTGCGGCTGGTTCACCAGGGCACGGGCAATCGCCACGCGCTGCTGCTGGCCGCCGGAGAGTTCGGCTGCGGTGTGGCCCATGCGCTCACCCAGACCCACGCGCTGCAGCGCGCTCGCGGCACGCTCGCGCCGCACGGCAGACGGTATGCCGCTGTAAACCATGGGCAACTCCACATTTTCCAGGGCCGAAGTGCGCGGCAACAGGTTGAACTGCTGGAACACAAAACCGATGCGCCGGTTGCGCACCGAGGCCAGTTGGTCCGGGTCCATGCCTTCCACCGCTTCGCCGGCCAGGTGGTAGGTGCCGGAGGTGGGCAGATCCAGGCAGCCCAGGATATTCATCAGGGTGGACTTGCCCGAGCCGGAGGCACCCATGATGGCCACGAAGTCGCCCTCCGCGATGTCTAGCGAGACATCGCGCAGCGCATGCACGGTCTGTCCCGTGCCGGAGCGTTGTTGCACCGGCGTGCCCATGGTGTAGGTCTTACTGAGCTGGTGCGCCTGAATCAGCAGGCGGTCGGGGATAGTCATGGCGCTCAGAACGGCGCCCGGGGTCCGGCAGCGGGCGTCTTGGGCGCCGCGCCGCTTGCCGCCGACTTGGTGCCGACAATCACGTCCGCGCCTTCCTGGAGCTCTGCCGCCGCGTGGGGGCCCAGCAGCAGCTCGGTCATGCTGCCATCGCTCACGCCCAGGCGCACGTTCAGGGCCTTGGGTTTGCCGTCGGCATCGGTCACGAAAATGCGACCCCGCGCGCCGGCGCGGCCCGCAGCAGGTGCGTCACCAGCCGGTCTGGGCTTGTGCCCATTGGCAACCCGCTCGCCCGCCGCGCTGCTTGCCAGTGCAGGCGGGTTGGCAGCCGCCGCGCCGGAGGCCGCCATGCCGGGCGCTTTGGCGCGCTCAGCTGGCTCCACACCGGCAATGCGCATGCGCAAGGCGCTGTTGGGCACCTTGAGCACATTGGCGCGCTCCTCGGTCACCACGCGCACATTGGCGGTCATGCCGGGCAGCAGTTTGCCGTCCGGGTTGGAAAAGCCCACCACTGCGACGTAGGTGACCACATTGGCCACGTTGCTGGCGGCCTTGCGCACCTGGCGGATCTCGCCTTCAAAGGTCTGGCCGGGGTAGGCATCGACCGTGAAGCTGGCTTTCTGCCCGGTACGCAGGCGGCCCACGTCACTCTCGTCAATGGCGGCCTCCACCTGCATGTCGCGCAGGTTCTGGGCAATGATGAACAGCTCCGGCGCCTGCAGGCTGGCCGCTACGGTCTGGCCGCGTTCAATCGAGCGTTTGATGACAATGCCGTTCACCGGCGATGTGATGCGGGTGCGCGCCAGGTCGATACGGGCCTGGGCCATGGCCGCCTCGCGCTGCGCCACACCGGCCTGCGCAGACTTGACACCGGCCTGCGCCACGCCCACCTGGGCCTGCACCGCCTTCAGCGCTTCCTGGCTGGTGTTGACCAGGGCGCGCGCCTTGTCGGCCTCGCTCTGGGCGATGAACTGTTTCTCCACCAGGCTGAGCTTTCGGTCCAGGTCACGCTGGGCCTCGATCAGGTCCACCTGGGCGCGGCTCACCTGGGTCAGGGCGGCCAGCTGATTGGCCTGGGCTGTGGCCACGCTGGCGCGCGCGGCGTCCACATCGGCCTGGGCCGAACGCAGGCGGTATTCAAAGGTTTCGGGGTCGATCTGGGCGAGTAACTGGCCGGCTTTGACTTCGGAGTTGAAGTCCACCAGCAGGTCGCGGACCTGACCGCTGACCTGGGTGCCCACGGTGACCAGTGCCACCGGATTGACGGCACCGCTGGAGGCCACCGTGGCCTGCAGGTTGCCACGTTCAATTTTTGCCGTGCGGTACTGCACAGCGTCGGAAGCTGCGCGCTGGGTCCACCAGACGGCACCGCCAGCTGCTGCTACGAGAACAAAGGCCGCAACCCAAACGCTTTTTTTCATCGGCCTATTGTAGAAACCAGCCCCCCGGTTTCGTGGCCCGCGGGCTGCAAGCCGGTAAAGCCCGGGTAAACGGCCGCGCTGCGGCTCAGCCCTTGAACAGGCCGCCCAACATGCCCATCAGGTCGCCACCGTTGCCCACGCCGGCCGCAGGCACCTGGCCATCGGGTGTGAGCTTGTCGACCAGACCGGGCAGGACGCTGGAGAGCTGTCCGGCCAGCTCCTGGGTGTTCACACCAAACTGGCTGGCCAGGCCTTGCAGGGTGTCATTGCCCAGCGCGCCGCGCAATTGCTCGGCAGAAATCGGCAGGTTCTCGCCCTTGCCCACCCAGGAGCTGACCACGTCGCCCAGACCGCCCTGCTGGAACTTTTGCATCAGGCCTTGCAGCCCGCCCAGCTGGCTGTCGTTGCCCAGCAGACTGCTGGCGGCCTGCATCAGTTGCGGCTGCTGGCCCAGCATGCCCATAAGGCCTTGCAAACCCTCGCCGCCCTGCGCCTGGCCAGACACGGCACCCATCACGGAATCCAGTAAACCCATGGCATCTTCTCCATTTGAAAATAGGAAAAGCAGTTTGCCACACCCATGTGTCCTGCTGCAAATTCACGCATTTTTATAAGTGTCTTATCAAAAATAACGGCATTAAAAATGCAATAGAGGCAATAAACCGGTACTTTCTCCGCAAGACCATCAACCCGGCATAGCGATTCACCGCAAGGGCCGGCAATGGGTTTACAGTCTGGCCCATTCCAGCTTCAGGCCAGCGCATGTCGATCCGATACACCAACGTAGCCAATATCCTGCCCGAAACCAAGTTGCGCATGTACCCCACCAAGGTGATCAACATCATCGGCGGGCCTGGTTGCGGCAAGTCCATGTTTTCCGCGGCCATCGTGCTTTTTTTGCACCTGCATGGCAAAACGGTGGAGACCATTCCCGACCACGCCAAGGCACTGGTCTGGCAACGCAACTATGAAGTGCTGAAGAACCAGTATTTCATCGCCCAGCGCCAGTTCGAAATGCTCAACCTGCTGGACGGCCAGGTGCAGTTCCTGATGACCGAAAGCGCACTGCCGCAGTCGCTGTACTACAACGAAACCTACGAACCCAATATCTGCGATGTGGCAAAGACCCGGTCACAGATTCTGGAGTGGCATCGCCTGCACGACAACATCAACATCCTGGTGGAGCGCGGCGACAAGCGCTATGTGCGGGCCGGGCGCTTTCAGGAGGAGGAACAGGCCTGCGCCATAGACCGCGGCCTGCGCGAACTGATGGACCGCGAGGGCATTCCGTACACCACGCTGGCGCCAGACTTGGCGGCCATCAACGCCTTTGCCGCCAGCTTGCTGTAATGCCCGCAATTCCATCCGGGTTGCACACAAGTGGCATGCTTGTTGCGTCTGCTTTGCGCTTTACGGAGCGGCAGCAATGCTGCTTATACTGACGGCTTAGGGCTTCGCTTAGGCGAAAGCCCTATACCCAACCGTAAAAAAGTGGGTTAAGTTCCACGCCGTGGAAACGTAATTCACATTTTTATTCATCTTAAATACTGGAGTTTGAAACTCATGAAGCTTAAATCCGTTGCTGTTGCTGTGCTGGCCGTTACCTCTGGCTTTGCATTTGCCCAATCCGTCGTGACCATCGCCCACGTGGGCCCCACCAGCGGCGCAATTGCCCACCTGGGTAAAGACAACGAAAACGGCGCCATCATGGCCGTTGAAGAAATCAACGCCGCCGGCCTGACCATCGGCGGCCAGAAGGTCACCCTGAAGCTGATGACCGAAGACGACGCTGCTGATCCCAAGCAAGGCACTGCAGTGGCCCAGAAGCTGGCTGATGCCAAGGTTGCCGGCGTGATCGGGCACCTGAACTCGGGTACCACCATCCCCGCTTCCAAGATTTACAGCGACGCTGGCATTCCCCAGATTTCGCCCTCCGCTACCAACCCCAAGTACACCCGCCAAGGTTTCAAGACTACCTTCCGCGTGGTGGCTGATGACACCCAACTGGGTGGCACCCTGGGCCGTTACGCTGTCAACACCCTCAAGGGCAAGACCGTGGCTGTGATTGATGACCGTACCGCATACGG
>CANBTQ010000140.1 GCA_947372425.1 Comamonadaceae bacterium
TGGGCCAGCAGTGCGTCGGGGTTGGGACGGTTATCGGAAGTGGCTGCCATGTCAGGGATTCAAGTGCTTTGCGCGTGTGGGTTGCAGGAGTATGGATCTTTCTCAACGGGGCGTTCTGAAACCAAGTCACTTCTGGACGCAGGCCACCATGGCACTCGGCGCCGTCCGTGTCCCCCGCCCCTGCGGGGCTCCTCCTTTACCTACCGTCGCCGAGCGCCATGCCGTCCAGCGTCTGCCAGCATGGTGGGGGCGCCTCGGGTTTGAATGCATTGGGTACTCGGTCATTGCACACCAACCGCGCTGGCAGCGGCGTACACAAGCCTGCTGGAATTCATGGCTGCAAAGCATCGAGCGCCAGATTCAGGCGCAGCACATTGACACCGGGCTCGCCTAGCAGCCCGAGCAAGGGGCGCTCGGTGGCGGGTTCTATTAGCACCTCCACTTGTGCAACGCCTAGCTTGCGCGCTGCTGCCACACGCTGGACCTGGTAGTGCGCGGCGGCCAGGCTGATGTGCGGGTCCAGGCCGCTGGCCGAGGCCGTGACCAGGTCCACCGGCACGGGCGAGGTGTTGCCAGGGTCGGCATCGTGCAGGGCCTGCACGCGGGCCTTGACGGCATCGAGCAACGCCGGATTCAGCGGTCCCAGGTTGGAGCCACCCGAGGCCAGCGCGTTGTTCGGCTGCGGGCTGGTGGCCGAGGGGCGGCCCCAGAAGTGGCCAGGGTCGCTAAAGGCTTGGCCGATCAGGAGCGAGCCGATGGGCTTGCCGTCTTTGACGATCAGGCTGCCGGCGGCCTGCGCCGGATACAGCGCTTGTCCCAGGGCGGTGACCAGCAGCGGATAGGCCAGGCCGGTGATCAGGCTTAGCAATACGAAGAGGACCAGTGCGGGGCGAAGGGTGGTTTTCATTTCAATCTCTTTTTGTTCAGACCAGGTGCATGGCAACCAGCAGCAGGTCGATCAGCTTGATGCCGACAAAGGGCACGACCAGACCGCCCAGGCCATAGATCAGCAGATTGCGGCGCAACAGGATGGCCGCACCCACGGGACGGTACTTCACGCCTTTGAGCGCCAGCGGAATCAGGAACACAATGACCAGGGCGTTGAAGATCACCGCTGACAGAATCGCCGAGTTGGAGCTGCCCAGTTGCATCACGTTCAGCGCGGCCAGTTGCGGGTAGGTGGTGACAAAGATGGCCGGGATGATGGCGAAGTACTTGGCCACGTCGTTGGCAATCGAAAAGGTGGTGAGCGAGCCGCGCGTCATCAGCAAGGCCTTGCCGGTCTCCACCACTTCCAGCAGCTTGGTTGGATTCGAGTCGAGGTCGACCATGTTGGCCGCCTCCTTGGCGGCCTGCGTGCCGCTGTTCATGGCCACAGCCACATCGGCCTGGGCCAGGGCCGGGGCGTCGTTGGTGCCGTCGCCCGTCATGGCCACCAGGCGGCCCTCGGACTGGTATTTGCGGATCAGCACCAGCTTGTCTTCGGGCGTGGCCTCGGCCAGAAAGTCGTCGACACCGGCCTCGGCCGCAATCGCCGAGGCGGTGAGCTTGTTGTCGCCGGTAATCATCACGGTCTTGATGCCCATGCGGCGCAGTTCGCCGAAGCGCTCCTTGATGCCGGCCTTGACGATGTCCTTGAGCTCCACAATACCCAGCACCGTGCTGCCGTCCGCCACCGCCAGCGGCGTGCTGCCGCGGCGTGCCACTTCATCGGCAGCCGCCAGCAGCGCAGCCGGCATATTGCCACCCCAGTTCTGCACGTATTTGCGCACCGCATCCACTGCGCCCTTGCGCAGCGAACGCGTGCTGCCGTCGGCTTGCGTGATGTCCACGCCGCTCATGCGCGTCTGCGCGGTAAACGGCACCTCCAGCACCGTGCCCGCAATGGCTGTGACGTGGCCCAGGCGCTGCGCCAGCACCACGATGCTGCGGCCTTCCGGCGTTTCATCGGCCACCGAGGATTGGGCCGCGCAATCGGCCAGTTGGGCCACCGTGACACCGGGGCCGGGGATGAAGGCCGCGGCCTGGCGGTTGCCATGGGTGATGGTGCCGGTCTTGTCCAGCAGCAGCACGTCCACGTCGCCGGCCGCTTCCACGGCGCGCCCCGAGGTGGCGATCACATTGGCCTGCATCATGCGGCTCATGCCGGCCACGCCCACGGCCGAGAGCAGTCCGCCGATGGTGGTGGGAATCAGGCACACCAGCAGGGCCACCAGAGCGGTGACGCTGACCGCGCTGCCGGCATGCACTGCATCCACGCTGAACAGCGAATACGGCAGCAGCGTGACGGTGACCACGAGAAACACAATGGTGAGTGCCACCAAGAGAATCGTCAGCGCAATTTCATTGGGTGTCTTCTGGCGCTTGGCACCTTCGACCATGCTGATCATGCGGTCCAGGAAGGACTCGCCGGGATTCACGGCAACGCGCACCAGCAGCCAGTCCGACAGCACGCGGGTGCCACCGGTGACCGAGGCAAAGTCGCCGCCCGACTCGCGCACCACGGGGGCCGATTCGCCGGTGATGGCGCTCTCGTCCACTGTGGCCACGCCTTGAATCACCTCACCGTCCACCGGTATCAGCTCGGTGGCTTCGACCAGCACCACGTCACCCTTGCGCAGGTTCTCGGCCTGTTCGGGTAGCCACGCGTAGGCTGGCAGAGTGGCGGCATGGGCATGGGCATGGGCATGGCCGGCCGATGCCGATACGGTGCTGGCCGGCTCGGTCAGCTTCTTGGCCCAGGTGCTTTGTTTCAGGCCGCGCAGTGCGGCGGCCTGCGCCTTGCTGCGGCCCTCGGCCAGGGCTTCGGCAAAGTTGGCAAACAGCACGGTAAACCAAAGCCAGACCGCGATGCTGAGGATGAACCAGGCCGGGGCTTCGCCCGCTTGCTGCAAGGCCTGCAGGCCCAGCAAGGTGGTCAGAATGCTGCCGATATAGACCACAAACATCACCGGGTTGCGCCACTGCACAGCGGGGCTCAGCTTGGCAAAGGATGCCCTGATGGCCGGCACAAGCAGCACCGGGTCCAGCAGGGTCAAGGAGGTTTGGGTTTTCATACGGCATTCCACAACATCAGGTGTTCCACCACCGGGCCCAAGGCCAGGGCCGGCACATAGTTCAGCAGGCCCACCAGCAGCACGGTGCCGATCAGCAGCACCACAAACAACGGGCCATGCGTGGGCAGCGTGCCCGCCGTAACCGGCAGGCGCTTTTTGGCGGCCAGTGCGCCGGCGATGGCCAGCACAGGAACGATCACGCCAAAGCGTCCAAACCACATCACCACCGCCAGCAGCACGTTGTAAAACGGCGTGTTGACCGAGAGGCCGGCAAAGGCACTGCCGTTGTTGTTGCCGGCCGAGCTGAGCGCATACAGAATTTCAGAGAAGCCGTGGGCGCCGGGGTTGGCAATGCCGGCGCGGCCCGCGTCGGCCATCACGGCAACGGCGGTTCCCACCAGCACCAGAATGGGCGTGACCAGAATTGCCACCGAGGTCAGCTTCATCTCGTGCGATTCGATCTTTTTGCCCAGGTACTCGGGTGTGCGTCCGATCATCAGCCCGGCAATAAACACCGCCAGGATGGCAAACACCAGCATGCCGTAGAGACCGGTGCCAACCCCACCAAACACCACCTCGCCCAGCTGCATCATCACCAGCGGCACCATGCCACCCAGGGGCGTGAGCGAGTCGTGCATGCCGTTGACGGCGCCGCAACTGGCGGCCGTGGTGATGACGGCAAACAGACTGCTGGCGTTGATGCCAAAGCGCGTTTCCTTGCCTTCCATATTGCCGCCGGCCTGCAGACTGCTGGCTGTCTGGTCCACGCCCAACGGGTTCAACAAGGGATTGCCGGCTTGCTCTGCCGGTGTGATGGCCACGACGGCAATGGCGAACAGCACGGTCATGGCAGCCAGCACGGCCCAACCCTGGCGTTTGTCACCCACCGCGGCGCCGAAGGCAAAGCACAGTGCTGCCGGGATCAGAAAGATGGACAGCATCTGCACAAAATTGCTGAGTGCCGTCGGGTTCTCATAGGGGTGGGCCGAGTTGGCATTGAAGAAGCCGCCACCATTGGTGCCCAGCATCTTGATGGCTTCCTGCGAGGCCACCGGGCCCATGGGCAAGGTTTGCGTAGGTGTTTGCGCGTCCTCCATGACGGCCACACCCTTGGCGTCCAGCACGGCTTGGCCCTTGGCATCCACCTGCGCTTGCTGGAACCGGGTGACTTCAACCGTCCGCACATCCTTGTAGGCATCGAAGTTCTGGATCACGCCCTGACCGACCAGGAAGAGGGCCATCACCAAGGACAGGGGCAGCAGCAACCACAGCGTGATGCGCGTGATGTCGGCCCAGAAGTTGCCGATCACGGACGTGGAACGCGCGGCAAAGCCGCGTACCAGGGCAAACACCACGGCAATACCGGTGGCGGCAGAAAAGAAGTTTTGCACGGACAGCGCCAGCATCTGGGTCAGATAGCCCATGCTGGCCTCGCCGCTATAGCCCTGCCAGTTGGTGTTGGTGACAAAGCTGATGGCGGTGTTGAAGGCCGAGTCTGCGGACACCGCCGCCATGCCGGCCGGGTTGAGCGGCAGCACGCCCTGCAGGCGCTGCAGGGCATATACCGCCAGCACGCCCAGAACATTGAAGGTCAGCAGGGCCAGGCTGTATTGCGTCCAGCGCATGGACTGCGCGGGCGCGGTGCCGGCCAGGCGGTAGAGCGGGGCTTCTGCTGCCTGCATCCAGCGCGGCAGATGCCCTGCGCACAGACAGGCCAGCCACCGGCCCAGCGGCCAGGCCAGCAGCAGCAAGACGATCAGGAAGAGGGCCAGCAGGCCCCATGCAGAGGCAGTCATCAGAACTCCTCGGCGCGAAACAGCGCGTAGGCCAGATACACCAGCAACAGCAGCGCTGCCATGCCGCCTGCGCCATACAAAACATGCAGCAGGTTCATGGCCGCTCTCCCGCTGGCTTTTCCAGTTTGGCAAGCCCCCGGACCATCCACAGCAGGGCCAGCCACAGGCCCAGAACCATCACAAAAAATACCGCATCCATCGTTCATCTCCCCATCAAACAGATGAACAAAGTATGTTTTTTACGGCGTAAAAGTTCTGTTCGATTTGTCCCGCAGGGCGTAAAAAAAGCGTAAACGCGGGAGCACTGCGCAGACACGGGACGTGCGGAATAAGCGAAGCCGCTGCGCGGTCGTTCAGCCGGGCGCCCCGTTGGAGGCGAATCACAGCCTCATGCCGGTGAACCGGCAGCGCCTGCAAGAAAGTCGCCGCCGATACGCGACAATCGGTGCTTCACCCGAAAACGCCATGCAAAACAAGACTTTCTCCCTTCTCCCCATCCTCTTCGCCATCGCTGCAGGCACCCTGGTTGCCGGCCCGGCGTCCTTCGCCGCGGTACACCACGCTGCCAAGCCCGCGGCACACAAGAAGGCTGCGCCCGCCGTCAACACCCCGCCGCCACTGGCTGCCCAGACCGCGGTGGCGGGCAGCGCGCCGGAGTTGCCCGCCAAGGCCTGGCTGCTGATGGACTTTGACTCCGGCGTGGTGCTCGCCTCGGCCAACCCCGACGAAGCCCTGCCACCGGCATCGCTGACCAAGATGATGACCAGCTACATCGTCGAACAGGCGCTGCGCTCCGGCAAGCTCAAGCAGACCGACCTGGTCTCGGTGAGCCAGAACGCCTGGTGCCGCGGCTCCAGCACCGAGTCGTGCATGTACCTGCCACTGAACAGCCAGGCCACGGTGATCGACATCCTGCGCGGCATCATCATCCAGTCGGGCAATGACGCGTCCAAGGCGATTGCCGAGCACATGGCCGGTTCCGAAGACGGTTTTGCCAAGTTGATGAATGCCGAAGCCCAGCGACTGGGCATGACGCACACGCATTTTGTGAACCCCACGGGCCTGCCCGACCCGGCGCACAAGTCGTCTGCGCGTGACCTCGCCATCCTGGCGCGCGCCATCATCCACGACAGCGTGGACTACTACCCGATCTACGCGGAGCGCGAGTTCAAGTACAACGGCATCAAGCAGGGCAACCGCAATGCCCTGCTCTACACCGACCCCAGCGTGGACGGACTCAAGACCGGCCACACCGATGAGGCCGGCTACTGCCTGGTTACGTCCTCCAAGCGCAATGAGATGCGCCTGATCACGGTCATCCTCAACACCAGCAGCGCACAGGCGCGTGCGGACCAGACGCGCACGCTGCTCGGTTGGGGCTTCAGCGCCTTCGAGAAGGTCAGCCCGATTCAGCCGAACACGGTGGTCACCACGGCCAAGGTCGGCTTCGGCAAGGTGGACTCGGTGGCTGCAGGCCTGGGCGCACCCTGGCTGTTGACCGTGCCGCGTGGCCAGCAGGTGCAGACCGCGGTGGAGATTCAGGCGGGCCTGGAGGCACCGGTGGCCAAGGGCGCAGTAATCGGCAAGGTGGTCGCAACATCCAACGGCAAGCCGGTGGGCGAAGCCCCGCTTGTGGCCCAGGCCGACGTGGAACGCGCAGGCCTGCTGCAGCGCATGTGGCAGCACATCGCCAAATTGTTCGGAAAATAAGAACCGGACGGCTATCGCACAGACCGGGCCGGCAGGCGCACCGGCGGTCTGTTTCTCCGTGCTGATAGCTGACCGATGCGTCGGCTAGAACGTGCCCTAAGCGCTAGTCAATGCCGCTGAAAATCTGCTCTCGATTAACCCCAGGATCGGGTCAGCAACTCATCTATCGCATCGGAAATGCGCTGCCCCTCTGGCGCCAGCGAAGCAACCACTTCGCCCAGTTGATCGAGCGCTACCGAGACCATGTCCAACGGATGCAGGACAACGCGAACATCGTCAATAACAAAGACCGGGTTCATCCTGCCGCCCACGGTGGGCGTGTCGCGCGGGAGCAAGGTTTGGCGCACCAGCGGAACGACCACCCGCCTGCGGTAACGGTCAAACTGCGCGGACTGAACAAGCACCACGAAAGGAATCGAATCGCGCAAGGCACCCTTGTTGCGGTGCACATCGAACTGCGCCATTACAAAGTGGAGTGTTCGTCTGCAAACGAGCCAACCGCCGTGTGCACCGCGTTCCAGTCGGCCACACAGGTGTTGGCCATTTGTTGGCGATCGCGTTGCGCGTTTTGATGTTTGATTACAAATTCAACCAACAAAGACTCCATGGTGGCAGACAGGTTGTTGGTGTAGCCCTTGGCCTGCGCTACCAGCGCCTCGTTCAACGTGAGGTTGACGGGGCGTTTACGTGTGGATGCGATACGGGGGTCCATTGTGTGAGGCGCCAAACAGAAGAATGGGCATATTGTGCGCATAAAGATTGAAACGGGTCAAATGACTTTTACTGCCGGATGCCTCGAGTTCCAGCCTGCATTTTTGTCGTCATGCACAGACTTCGCCGTTCATCAAGGTCGATAGCCGCCATGTCCGAAGGTCGCCATCGCACGCTTGCCATCACGCCTCCCCTGCATTGGATTACACCCGCATACCAACTTCGCGCAGGCGAAGTTGAGCAAGCAAAGACAGAACTGAATGATGGGTAGCGTAATGCACGTGGCTACGGTAACCGCCTACCAGTCGTAGCCAATCGTCACCGGCGCGTGGTCGGAAAACTTCTCGCCCTTGTAGATCGCCACGTTGCGCGCACCGGCGGCCAGTGCCGGTGTGGCCAGGTGGTAGTCCAGGCGCCAGCCCACGTTCTTGGCATAGGCCTGGCCACGG